>QHRC01000115.1:1177-2844 GCA_003219995.1 Verrucomicrobiota bacterium | reverse complement strand
ATGTCGACGACCAAAATCTCCAAGGCAGCGACACGGCCTGGTTTGTCGATTCGCTTGAATAGATTTTGCGCGATTACACCTTTAAGCGATTCGGCAAGCGTGGTGCGGATTTGGTTCTGCTGATGGGTTGGGAACACGTCGATAATACGATCCACCGCTTTGGCCGCGCTTGATGTGTGCAACGTGGCGAACACGAGGTGACCGGTGGCGGCCGCGGTCAGCGCTAATTCGATCGTCTCGAGATCGCGCATTTCGCCTACCAGAATAATATCGGGATCCTCTCTTAATGCGCTGCGCAGAGCGGCCGCGAAAGATCGCGTGTGTACTCCTACTTCGCGGTGCTGGATGAGACAGTTTTGGCTCCGATGGACGAATTCAATCGGATCTTCGACGGTGATGATGTGGTCCTGTCGCTGGAGATTGGCATGATCGACCATCGCCGCCAGGGTGGTATTCTTACCGGAACCTGTCGGTCCGGTCACCAAGACGAGTCCCTTCCTGAGCATGGCAAACCTTTTCAGGACCGGCGGAAG
Organism: Verrucomicrobiota bacterium; assembly: GCA_003219995.1. Lineage (GTDB taxonomy): Bacteria > Verrucomicrobiota > Verrucomicrobiia > Chthoniobacterales > UBA10450 > UBA10450. Next base: position 2,311 of record QHRC01000115.1, on the reverse strand, counting down.
ACCAAGCTCGTCCAACGTCATGACGTTCGGTGGAATCAAACGAAAGACGGCCGAGATACCGTATTTTTGCTGAAAGAAGTTCGCGCGGTAGCGAGCGACGCCTGGCACTTCGTATCCGAAGTCGATGTCGGAAGTTTCCTCGAAGATTTTGATTTTTCCTTCTGGCGCGATCTCGTAGATCATTGTCTTGAGCTCGTCGTTTTTGAGAGGTGGAAAATCCACCCGCACCAGGTCGCCATTGATACGCAGCATTGGCGGATTGTTTGTGGAAAGGTGCAGATCGGAAGCCTTCTGCTCGGCCATTAGTTTGAAGAAAGCATCAATGCGAGACATGGGCGTCCTGGTGTTGAGAAGCTAAATTGATGCCAGAGACCCCCTATTCAGAACTCGCTCGCGGTCGGGCGGGGCGGTTAGGCTTGACGTAATGCGTGTCGCTCCGCGTCGAGCGTCGAGCGTACTTGTGCCAGGAGCTTTTTACTCGAGTACGGCTTCGGGATAAAACCGCGAAGCCCCATGTCCAACATCGAGTTGATCTTATTTTGCTCGGCAAATCCGCTGCTTAAAACGACGTCCACCTCCGGATTGAGCGCGCGCAGCTCATCGAAAACGGCATCGCCATCCATGACGGGAAGAAAGAAATCCAGGATTACCAGGCCGATTTGTTTGCCGATATTTCGGTAAATTTTTAATGCCTCAAAACCGTCCCGGGCCAGGATCACTTTGTACCCCTCCTCGGCCAAGATCTCGGCCGCGAACTCAGCGACCTGGCTTTCATCCTCGACCAGCAGGATGCACTCCCGCTTGCCTTTTGGATTCTTGATCTTGATGTCGGAAGGAATTTGCGCGGGCGAAAAGAATCGCGCTTCTTGGCCGCCCCCGGATGCAGATGACGAATTTTTTGTCGCTGGGCGGAACCGACGCGAAGGTCCATGCACGGGAGACGGCATAACCATAAAATGTGACTGCTGCGGCGCGTGCGGTATCGCGCTCCTAGTAGGAATTCTCGCTGTGACCCTGTCAAAAAGCGCCTGCGCGGTTTTTGAAGCTAGTTCAACTCTCTCGGCCAGAAGATTGATGTACTTATGTTCGCCTTTATGCCGCCGTGCCAGATCGGCATAGCGGAAGATCTGCTGC
>QHRC01000115.1:0-1170 GCA_003219995.1 Verrucomicrobiota bacterium | reverse complement strand
CGCGATCCACTCTAAATCGTCATGATCGAGCATAAAGCCTGGCGGTCACTTCTCATCACTATTCTCCTGCAGACACGCCCAGCAAACAGAACCCAGAATGGCAAAAATGGCGATCGCGAAAGAACCCAGAGTCAGCATAAGAATTAAAGGTGGCTACAAATCAGCACGCTTCATGCCGTGCCGCCGCCGGTGGACCCGGCGGTGTTAAGGTTAGAACAAAAAGCGGGTGTGACGCCGCAAGGGGCAAGCATTAGAATCACGCCCTCATGCCCAACTGGTTTCGAGGAGGATTTTACGGCGGCCTAAGTTTCGCACTTCTGATTGGATTGTTTCTAATTTGGCTCTGGCAGCCGGAGCGGCAGGTCGCGCGTCATACCGAGAATTTTCTGCACGCCGTCGAACGCAAAGACTGGTCGCGCGTCGTCGATTTTATCGGGAACGATTATCACGATCAGTGGGGCAACGATCGCGCTCGTGTGGTCGAGCGTGCCCGTGAGTTTTTTCACTATCTGCGCGGCTTTCGAGTTAATTTTTCCACTGCAACGCTCCAGATCGATCACCGGCGCGCAACTTGGATCGCTAAAATCACCGTTCAAGGCGCTGAAGGCGAAGTCATGGCTGAAGTCAAAGAGCGCGTCAATTCCCTCACAAAGCCGTTCGAGCTGGAGTGGCGCCGCACGTCGGCCAAGCCGTGGGATTGGAAGCTCGCGCGGGTCAGTAATCCAGATTTGGAAATTCCCGCGGGCTTCGAGTGAAGGGCGTGTCCTGAGGGCAGTCGAACGGATTGGCGATATGGAGGGACACGCGCCGTCGTGTCCAAATTAGCTGACGGTTATTTGGCGAGTGCGTTGCGCAACTGCGTTTTCGCCGCTTCCACTTCCCGCGGCGTTTGATGACAAAGTAAAATAGCGCGCAGTTTCTCTCCCTGATAGTACCGCGCCACGAACTTTTTCTTTGCATAAGTCCCGTGCAGATCGACACGCGTCGGCTGGACGCTGAAATCGCCGACAAAATCAATGTGCAAGTCGAAAACCTCGGTCCAGAAGTAGGGAATCTGTTCGTAGCGGATCCGTTTTTTTCCCGTCATGTTTGCTCCGGCGATCAGGCCTTGCTCGCGCGCGTTGTCCCAATGCGTCTGGCGCCGGACGCCGCCCATCATCCGATCGGGAT
>QHRC01000114.1:3542-9985 GCA_003219995.1 Verrucomicrobiota bacterium | reverse complement strand
ATTCGTAAAGCGGTTCGATTCGAAGTCAAGAACGGCGCGAATGTGATTAAAGCCGCGGTCTCCGGCGGCGTGCTCTCCCTCGCCGATGAAGTGGACACCCCGCAGTTTACGCCGGCGGAAATGGCGGCGCTGGTCGATGAGTCGCATCGTCTGCGCAAAAAAGTGGCGGTGCATTGTCACGGCGATCAAGCAGCGCGGGAAGCGATTGAAGCGGGTGTGGACTCCATCGAGCACGGTTCGTTTATGAAACCGGAGACGCTGCAATTAATGAAAGCGAAAGGCACTTATCTCGTGCCCACGTTGATGGCGACGGAGTACATCATGGGCAAGATCGACAGTTATCCGCCGGCGCTGCAGGCAAAAGCGAGAGCGGCAGGCGCGGCGCGCTCGGATATGTTTCGTAATGCGGTGAAAATGGGCGTGAAGATTGCGCTCGGGACGGACGCGGGAGTTTTTCCGCACGGCGATAACGCGAAGGAATTTGCGTTGATGGTGGGCCTGGGCATGCAACCGATCGATGCATTAAGAACTGGAACTTCGAATGACGCGGATTTGTTAGGCATCGCGCAAGCTGTTGGCACGCTTGAAAAAGGAAAACGTGCCGACATCGTCGCGATGCCAGGCGATCCCACCGCTGATATCACCGCGACGGAACGCGTTTCATTCGTCATGAAGGACGGCAAGATCATTCGCAACGGCCCGGTCACTCCGCGAACCGCCGCCGTACCAGATGACAACATAGACCTGCCCGCCGATTAACAAGACGAATTGACAATCCGCGCAGCGGTAATTGTCAATCTCCCGCGCGAGAATTCGGTCACGGGTCAAACAGCGTACGCGATAATGAAGTTGGCTTTGACAATGCCAAGAATGCCGCTAGTTTCGACATCCCGCCGCTCAGCCGAGTGGTCAAAATTTTAAGCAGGAGCCTCGCGACTTGAAAACAAGTGGGAGGGGCGCTTGGACTGCACAAAATCATGCACCAAAATCGTAGCAAACGTTATCGCGCCGCCGCTGAGCAGGTCGATCGGAGCGAAGTTTACAATCTTCCCGAGGCCATCTCGGTGTTGAAAAAGATGCCTGCGACGAAGTTTGATCAAACCGTGACCGTTTCATTCCGGCTTGGTGTCGATGCAAAACAGTCGGATCAGATGGTGCGCGGGACCTGTCCGCTTCCCCATGGGAGCGGCAAAACCGTGCGGGTGCTTGTTTTTGCGGAAGGCGCGGCGGCGAAGGCAGCGCTCGAGGCTGGGGCGGAATTCGTCGGATTCAAAGACATGATTCAAAAATGTCAGGAAGGATTTCAAGACTTCGACGTCGCGGTTGCCACGCCAGCGGCAATGGCGGAAGTACGCAAGCTCGGAAAAGTCCTTGGACCGCGCGGATTGATGCCGAACCCAAAAACCGGCACGGTGACAGAGGACACAGCGAAGGCGGTGCGGGAAGTGAAAGCCGGCCGCGTGGAATTTAAACTCGACAAGAACGGTAACGTGGCGGTGCCGGTAGGAAAATTTTCGTTTGAAGAAAAAGCGCTGGTCGAGAATGGAAACGCTGTGATCGAAGCGGTGGTACGGGCGCGGCCAGCTACAGCCAAGGGACGCTATCTCGAAGGCGTGACTCTCAGTGCGACGATGTCGCCAGGGGTGCATGTCGATCCAGCGCCATATCTGAGTACCTGATGATTAGATCGACAATATGAGACCAGAAAAAGCCAGCATCGTTTCAGATCTTTCCGAGAAGTTGAAGCGCTCGCCATTCATGCTCGTGACCGATTATCAGCGCATGAAGGTGGATAATTTTGGCGAATTGCGGACTCGGCTCGGTCCGGTTGGCGCGGAAGTGCACGTCGTGAAAAACAATTTTCTCAAGCGCGCGATGGTTGATTCCGGCTTGCCGGACGTGGGGGACAAATTGGTCGGTCAGACAGCGGTTGTGACCGGCGAGAAAGATGTGGCGCCGGTGGCGAAGATTTTAAAGACGTTCGCGAAGGAGTTTAAAATCGCCGCATTGAAGATCGGCCTGGTGGACCGCGCGATTCTTTCGAGCGCGGATTTGGAAGCGCTGGCGGATTTGCCTTCGCGTGAGGTTTTGCAGTCGCAGTTACTCGGCTTGTTTTTGTCGCCGGCAACAAAACTGGTGCGTTTGCTGAACGAACCGGCCTCTGCATTGGCGAGATTGTTAAACGCCAAGGCGCAGAAAAAGGAACCAGCGGAGGCAGCGACATAAGAGAATTTTCGTTCGGCCAATGCCGCACGAACAGCAAAACAAAAACTGTCCGGGCCGATGGCTATCGGCTTTAAATTTCCGAAGGCTTTCGGAGGCGGCAATTGGAGGAAACAAAAAATGGCAGACACAGATAAATTGGTGGAGCAACTCAGCGGCTTGTCCGTGCTCGAGATTGCCGGTTTGGTAAAGCAGCTTGAAGAAAAATGGGGAGTGAGCGCGGCGGCTCCGGTCGCGGTGGCGGCTGGTCCGGCTGCGGCGGGAGCAGCCGGCGGAGGTGCAGCGGCGGCTCCAGCTGAAGAAAAAAGCACTTTCGAAGTGATTCTGAAGGAAATGGGCTCGAATAAGATTGGCGTGATTAAGGAAGTCCGTGCCGCTGTGCCCGGACTGGGTCTGGCCGAAGCGAAGGCGCTGGTCGAAGGAGCTCCCAAAACAATCAAGGAAGGCGTGACCAAGGAGGAGGCCGAAGAGATCAAGAAAAAGATCGAAGCAGCCGGTGCAAAGGTCGAGATCAAGTAGTTGACTTTGTAGCCACGGCGCTCCTGCCGCCGTGTTCTGGATTGCGGTGTAAAAGAACATCGCCCCGGCAGAGCGGGGCGACTACAGCGCGCAAAGACCACTTGCGCGGCCGGCGTTTTCGGTTAAAGTGGTTTTCTGTTAGAAGTAGGCAGACTTATTTTTAACCCGGCGCTCGACGGCAAAAGAAGGAACTGGCAACAAAACGGTGTGAGGTCAATTTGACAGACCGCTGTTTTGCTGTCGTTTTTGCGCCCCTCGCTCGCCGTCGGTCGCGTGAAAATCTTGCCTGCGGCGGCCGCTATTTATGGTGGTTGGCGCGAGGTTGAACCCTTGGTCTAGTGATTATGTCAGAACGAAATTCGGAACGCATCCACTTCGGAACCATCAAAGAAGGTATAGAGCCGCCGAACCTGATCGAGGTCCAGCTCAATTCGTATATCGATTTTCTCCAGAAGGATGTGCCGTTTTCCAAGCGGAGGAATTACGGATTGCAGGCCGTCTTCAAAGAGGTTTTTCCGATCGAGAGCTACGACGAGAAGGCTGTCCTCGATTTCGGCCATTATGAAATTGGCGAGCCGAAGTTGGCGGCGCTGGAAGCCCAGCGTGAAGGGCAGACTTACAGCGCGCCGCTACACGTCACATTTCAATTACGCGAGGAAAAAGGCACGAAGGAAGAGAAAGTTTACATGGGCGAGATCCCGCTGATGACGCCGCAGGGGACTTTCGTGATCAATGGTGCCGAGCGCGTGGTTGTGAGCCAACTGCACCGTTCTCCGGGTATCGCTTTCGAATCCAGCGTTCACTTGAACGGCAAGGTGCTCTACAGCTTCCGCATCATACCCGATCGCGGCTCCTGGATCGAAGTGCAATTTGATACGGCCGATTTGCTTTACATTTATCTCGATCGTCGCAAGCGCCGCCGGAAGTTTCTCGCGACAACGTTTCTGCGAGCTCTCGGGTATGGCCCGGACGAAGAAGTCATCAAGCTTTTTTACAACATCGAGAATCTTAAGCTGAGCGAGAAACTCGATGAAGAGAAGCTTGCGACCAAGGTGCTGACGGCGGAAATCCGCGACGGTGAGGTGACGGTCGCGCGCGCGTTCGAACCGCTCACTCTGGCAACGGTCCGTCAGATCATGGGCCTAAAAATTCGCGAGGTTAAAGTCATCGATATTTCGCACGACGACACGGTGGTGAAAGCGCTCCGGAAAGATCCGGCGCACGACCAGGAGGAAGCGCTCAAAGATATTTATCGACGCCTTCGGCCTGGCGATCCACCGACGGTAGCGAATGCCCGCGCTTTACTGAAACGCCTCTTCTTCGATCCGAAAAAATATGATCTCGGTCGCGTTGGCCGTTACAAGCTCAACCAAAAACTTGGGCTCGATGTCGATCTGGGCGAGCGCATCTTAACGGACAAGGATTTCATTGCCGCGATCAAGTATTTGATCAGCCTGCGCCGCGGTGAAGGCACGCTCGACGACATCGATCATCTCGGGAGTCGTCGCGTGCGCACGGTCGGCGAATTGCTGGCCAACCAATGCCGCGTCGGTCTCGCGCGCACCGAGCGCCTCGTGAAAGAACGGATGACGCTGTTTGACATCAATGTCGATGGGATGACGCCGCAAAAGCTAATCAATCCGAAGGCGCTGAGCGCGGTCATCCGCGATTTCTTTGGCCGCTCCCAGCTTTCGCAGTTCATGGATCAAACGAATCCGCTCGCCGAGTTGACGCACAAACGTCGTTTGTCAGCACTCGGGCCGGGTGGCCTTTCGCGTGATCGTGCCGGATTCGAAGTGCGCGATGTTCATCCTTCGCATTATGGCCGCATTTGTCCGATCGAGACGCCGGAAGGTCCCAACATTGGCCTGATTAGCTCGATGAGCACGTTTGCGCGCATCAATGAATTTGGTTTCATCGAGACGCCCTATCGAAAAGTCGAGAAGGGTCGCGTGACGGACCAGGTTGATTACCTCACGGGCGATCGCGAGGAAAATTTCCTTGTCGCGCAGGCAAATGCGCCGATTGACGGTCGAGGACATTTTACGGGCGAGAAAGTCTCAGTCCGCTATCGAGGCGACTTTCTCGAAGTCGATCCGGGGAAAGTGCACTACATGGATGTGTCGCCGAAGCAACTTGTGTCAGTTGCGGCCGGCCTCATTCCCTTTCTTGAACATGACGACGCGAACCGCGCGTTGATGGGTTCCAACATGCAACGCCAGGGTGTTCCGCTCATTGTTTCGGAGACGCCGCTCGTGGGAACGGGCTTGGAAGCCAAAGTGGCGCGCGACTCACATGCCGTCGTTCTGGCCACGGAAGGCGGCAAAGTCGCTTCGGTCACGGCAGACCACATTATTGTCACCAAAGACGGGCATCTGCCGGAAGGAAAAAGAAAGTTAAAGACCGATGCAGAAGCTGGAGTTCATGTTTACGACCTGCGAAAATTCATGCGTTCAAACGCCGGCACGTGCGTCAATCAGAAGCCGATTGTCCATAAAGGCCAGCATGTGAAAAAGGGACAGATCATAGCCGACGGTCCGAATACCGATCATGGCGAACTCGCCCTCGGGCGCAATGTGCTCGTCGCGTTCATGCCGTGGAACGGTTACAACTTCGAAGACGCCATCATGATCTCGGAGAAGGTCGTGAAAGAGGACATCTACACATCCATCCACATCGACGAATTTGAAATTGGCGCGCGCGATACCAAGCTCGGCCCGGAAGAAATCACGCGCGACATTCCCAATGTCAGCGAAGAAGCACTGCGCAATCTCGGCTCCGATGGCGTGGTGCGGGTCGGCGCGGAAGTAAAGCCGGGCGATATTCTCGTCGGTAAAATCACGCCCAAGAGCGAGACCGAGCTTGCCCCGGAAGAGCGCCTCCTTCGCGCAATTTTTGGCGAAAAAGCTGCCGACGTAAAAGACACGTCTCTTACCGTCCCGTCGGGGACTTACGGGATTGTTATGGATGTAAAAGTTTCTTCACGCCGCGAAGTTTCGCGCGAGAAACTCACGCCGACAGAAACAAAAAAGCAGCTCAAAGCGATCACCGAAGATCATCGCAGGAAGAAAGAAGAATTGACCGAGCAACTGACCGATTCGCTTTCGAACATTTTGCTCGGCGAAAAAATTCCGCTTGATGTTGTCAATGCTGTGACCGGCGAGATCATCATTCCGGCCAATCGCAAAATCACCAAGACGCTGCTGCGCAAACTGGCCAACGTTTACGACCATATCGAGATCGACCCGAGCCCGATCCGGAACAAAATCCGGGAGATCATCGCTTCCTACGAACATAAGTTCGCCGAGCTTGAACTCGAACGCGAGCGCTCGATGGATCGCGTCGAAAGCGGAGACGACATCGATCCTGGCATCATCAAGCAGGTCAAAGTTTACATCGCAAGCAAGCGCAAGTTGAGCGTCGGCGACAAAATGGCCGGACGCCACGGAAACAAGGGCGTGGTCGCCCGCATTGTCCCGGAAGAAGACATGCCATTCTTGGCCGACGGAACACCGGTGGAGATTGTGCTCAATCCGCTGGGCGTGCCAAGCCGAATGAATGTGGGTCAGGTTCTCGAGACGCACCTCGGCGTCGCGGCGAAAGCGCTTGGATTCAAGGTTGCGACCCCAGTCTTCGATGGTATCACGGAGTCCAAGATTCGCGAGTACTTGAAAGACGCGAAGAAACAGGAGGGATTCAGC
>QHRC01000114.1:332-3421 GCA_003219995.1 Verrucomicrobiota bacterium | reverse complement strand
CAGCAGCCGCTCGGTGGCAAGGCGCAATATGGCGGGCAGCGTTTCGGCGAGATGGAAGTATGGGCATTGGAGGCCTACGGCGCGGCTTACACGTTGCAGGAATTGCTGACCGTGAAATCCGACGACGTGCAGGGCCGCACGCGCATCTACGAATCCATCGTCAAAGGCGACAACTCGCTCGAGGCGGGCACGCCTGAATCTTTCAACGTGCTGATCAAGGAAATGCAGAGCCTCGGTCTCGACGTCAAAGTCGGCGGCCAGGCGCCGAGCAGTTTCCTCGAAAACGTGGCTTAAATTTAAGATCGACAATCATATTTGGAGAATAAATGAACGAACATTCCTGGCGTGAGTTAGTAGGCGAAGAGCGAGCGGTCGGATTCGACCAGGTCGCAATTGGCGTGGCCTCGAGCGACACGATGCGGTCGTGGAGCAAAGGCGAAGTCAAAAATCCGGAGACGATCAATTATCGAACGTTCAAGCCGGAGAAGGGCGGACTTTTCTGCGAACGAATCTTTGGACCGACCCGCGATTGGGAATGTTCCTGTGGAAAATACAAACGAATCAAGCACAAGGGCGTGATCTGCGATCGTTGCGGCGTGGAAGTCACGCTCGCGCGCGTTCGTCGCGAACGAATGGGCCACATTGAACTGGCCGTGCCGGTCTCGCACATTTGGTTTTACAAATGCATGCCGTCGCGCATCGGCCTGATGCTCGACATGAGCGCGCGGCAGCTCGAGCGCGTCATCTATTATGAGGACTACATCGCCAGGCAAGACACCGTTGCAGAAAACACAACTGCTTAACGAAGTCGAATACCGTGAGGCACAGGAACAATACGGCGAAGATTTCGTCGCCGGCATGGGCGCCGAAGCAGTGAAGAAACTTTTGAGCGAGATCGAACTAAACAAACTCAACAAAGAGCTCGAGAAAGCGATGGGCGCGACCAAGAGCAAACAAATTCGCAAGAAACTCGCGAAGCGGTTGAAGCTCGTGCAGGGCTTCATGTCTTCGCACGCGCGACCGGAGTGGATGATTCTCGACGTGCTGCCGGTGATTCCGCCGGATTTGCGTCCGCTCGTTCCGCTCGAAGGCGGTCGATTTGCTACGTCCGATCTGAACGATCTTTATCGCCGCGTAATCAATCGGAACAATCGTCTCAAAAATTTGCTCCAGCTCAAAACGCCAGACGTCATCATTCGAAACGAAAAACGAATGTTGCAGGAAGCGGTCGACGCGCTGTTCGACAACGGCCGCCACGGCCGCGCTGTGACTGGCGCCGGCAATCGCCCGCTGAAATCGCTGAGCGACATGCTCAAGGGTAAAGGCGGACGTTTCCGTCAGAATTTGCTCGGCAAGCGCGTCGATTACTCCGGCCGGTCGGTCATTGTCATCGGTCCAGAACTCAAACTGCATCAATGCGGTTTGCCGAAGAAGATGGCGCTCGTTTTGTTCGAGCCGTTCATCATTCGCCGGCTGAAAGATCTCGGCTACGTGCACACGGTTCGCAGCGCGAAGAAAATGATCGAACGCCAGACGCCTGAAGTTTGGGACATTCTCGATGAAGTGACGCGCGGACATCCGGTGTTGCTGAACCGCGCGCCGACGCTGCACCGATTGTCGATCCAAGCTTTCGAGCCGCAATTGATCGAAGGCGAAGCGATCCGAATTCATCCGCTCGTTTGCACCGCTTACAACGCGGACTTCGACGGCGACCAGATGGCGGTGCACGTGCCGCTCTCGGTCGAGGCACAATTGGAAGCGCGCATGCTGATGCTCGCGCCGAATAATATTTTCTCGCCATCCAGTGGCAAGCCGATCACGACGCCTTCGCAGGACATTACGCTCGGTTGCTATTACATGACGCAAAATCCGCGCGGCGCGGTGAAAAAGGACGGCCATCTGCCGCTTTTCGCCGAGCCAGTCGAAGTGGAATTCGCGATGGCCGAAGGGTCGGTGAAGACTCATGACCGCATCCGTTTCCAAAACCCGGATTTCGGGAAGCAGACAATTTTTGGAAAAGCCGATGTAAAAGTTATCGAGACAACGGCGGGTCGCGTTATTTTCAATCAGATTTGGCCGAAGGAACTCGGATTCTTCAATCGAGCAGCCGGCAAGAAACAACTCAGCGACATTATCTGGCGCTGCTATCAGGTCGCGGGACCAGCGGCGACGGTCGCCACACTCGACAAGCTGAAAGAGCTCGGCTTCACCGAGGCGACGCGCGCGGGCATCTCAATCGGAATTTCGGACATGATTATTCCGAAGGAAAAAGAGACCGAACTGGAGAATGCCTACAAACAGATCCGCCAGGTCGAACAGCAATACCGCAAAGGCATCATTACCGATGGCGAACGTTACAATAAGATCATCGACATCTGGACTCACGCCGGCGACGAGATTTCGAACGTCATGTTCCGTACTTTGGAACACAATGACGGTCGCAAAGAACTGAACCCGGTTTATTTGATGGTCGACTCCGGCGCCCGCGGTAATCGTCAGCAAGTCCGCCAGCTCGCAGGCATGCGCGGTTTGATGGCGAAACCGAGCGGCGAAATTATTGAGCGACCGATTACGTCGAATTTCCGCGAAGGTCTGAGCGTGCTCGAGTATTTCATTTCGACTCACGGCGCACGCAAAGGTTTGGCCGACACCGCGCTGAAAACCGCGGATTCCGGTTACCTTACCCGCAAGTTGGTCGACGCGGCGCAGGACGTCATTATCAACGTGGAAGATTGCGGCACCGTTAACGGAATCGTCGTTCGCTCGATTTATGAGGGCGACGAGGAAGTTGTCGATCTTGGCCAGCGAATCATCGGCCGCGTCAGTTGCGAAACGATCGCGGACCCGGTCGATAAGAAAAAGAAAGTCGTCAAAGCGAATCAGCTCATCGATGAGAAAATTGCATCCGAATTGCAACGGATCGGGGTAGAGAGTTTGAAAATCCGCTCCGTGCTCACTTGCGAGTGTGGCCGCGGCGTGTGCGGAATGTGTTATGGGCGAAATCTCGCCACCGGGCAGTTCGTGAAAATGGGCGAAGCGGTTGGAATTATCGCCGCTCAATCGATCGGCGAGCCGGGAACGCAGCTAAC
>QHRC01000114.1:0-228 GCA_003219995.1 Verrucomicrobiota bacterium | reverse complement strand
GAGTTGGATCGTGTTGAGCAAGAACGGCTCGATCAGCGTGCATAATGCCGAAGGCCGCGAACTCGAACGTTACAACGTCGTGATTGGTTCGATGATTTCAAAGGACGACGGAGCGCATGTGAAAAAAGGCGAGACGTTCGTGCAATGGGACCCGTACAACGTCCCGATTCTGACCGACAAGAGCGGCAAGATTGAATTCCGCGACATGATCGCGGGGGTCACGATAAA
>QHRC01000275.1:1926-2377 GCA_003219995.1 Verrucomicrobiota bacterium | reverse complement strand
ACGCAAGCAAAACATACGGCGATACAACGAGCGCACTGACGAGCAGCAGACTGGCCAGTGTTACGAGGAAGGCCATCAGCCGTTCGACTCCTTTGGTCCACGCCATGTTTGCTTGAAATGCGCCCTTCGAGGCCCACCCCATAGCCATGAGTGCAATGAGTAGCCCGACACAAAGCACAGCAAGCTCCGCTGTTCTCAGCCAGGCCGCGGTCTTGGGAGCGCCATTCACACGCGATACTCCGTTTCTTGTTCGCTTTACTTAGGATTAGACTGCAATTTCGCAGTCTATTTCACATATGGACTGCATTTTGTTGTTAGTCTTAATATCGTCGGGAAATGCAGAAAATTCATCGGGTTGAGCAGGCGATAAGGAGGCCAGAATAGGCTTTTCCCAAATCACGAACAATCAATTTCCCGGCGCAGGTACGGGCGTCCTTGATCATCTGGTCAA
>QHRC01000275.1:0-1793 GCA_003219995.1 Verrucomicrobiota bacterium | reverse complement strand
AGTTACGGCTTCGGCGGCGCGGGGGGATTGGACTGCGGTTGCGGCGGTGCACCGGGTTTTGCAGCTTCGCCAGGTTTCGGCGGCGCCGCGCCCGCGGGTGCACCACCAGAAAGCTCGGCGTCCGCCGGAACTCCGAGCAGATCAGGTTCAGTGAATGAACTTGGATGGTTGGCCAGTTCTTTGCGCAACGCGGCAATTTGTTCGGCCGTAACCGGGCTGGCATTGTTCCCCCACTCACTCCGTTCGTAGGTGAGGACATCGGCGATCCTTTGGTCGGTCAATGTTTTGTCCCAGGGTTGCATGACAGCCGTACCAAATTTTTGGCCTTTGACGGTGACCGGGCCTTCCAAACCCTTGAGGACAATCATGCCCGGCCGGCGCGAACCCCCGGTGGTAAACTCTGAGCCAGCCAGCGGAGGATATTGACCGGGCACACCGAGACCGTTGGCTTGATGACAAGTCTGACAGTTCGCCGCGAAAATCTTTTTGCCGCGGTCGTGCGGTGAAAGTTCGGCTTGCTGCTGCTCACCCTGTGGTCCACCAGCTTTCTTTGTTGGCGGCGGGCCGCCGAGCGGATCAAGGCCGTCGCCGCTAAAATTTCCCGAGTAACGCCCGAGATAGGCGCCGCCGAAAAATACGGCGAGCCCGTAAATAGCAATCAGCCAAATCGAGAGCGGTTCGAGTCCGACGCGAGGCTCACGTTTCTCGCGTTGGATGGCGGCGTGCACTTCCTGCACCTCTTCGAACTCACCGTAATCCATCCCTTGCCGGACGCGCTGGTCGGGAGGCGGAGTTTGTTCGTTCATTGTCCTCCTTTCGCGGGCGATGGAGCCGGTGAAGCCGCTGGTGATGGAGCAGCGGCAGCAGCAGGCGAACCCGGTGTAGCCGGAGCCGGTGACGCAGCTGGTGGTGCGGCGCCCTTCACCTCCTTCAATGGGTGCGATTGATCGAGCGACATCAAATAGGCGACGAGAGCGTTCGCGTCGTAAGTGGGAACAATTTCCCAACCAGCGAGCGGTGCGTCGGAGCCGGTGAGGTCGAGCGCATCCGCGGAGCGCTCACCGGCAATGCGACGTTTCTCATAAAGAAAGCGATAGGCCGGCATGTTCGAATCGATTGAGATGCTGCGCGGAGAATAAAGATGCCGATGATGCCAGGGCGCTGAGTATGGCGGTGGTTCTCCCGGTTTTGATTCAACGCCAGTCGGGCTCGCCACAGGACTTGCGGACGCGGCGCCAGGACTCGCACTTTGCGCTGCAACCGCGGGTGATGCGCGCCCTACGGGCGAAGCTGATGCCGCGGCCGGCGAACTTGCAGGGGCAGGAGAACTCGCGGGACTTGCGCTTGGAGAAGGCGAAGCGGCGGCAGGCGCAGGTGAAGCTGATGGATTCGCAGGTGAAGCTGCGGGCGCTGCTTTGGCCGGTGAAGCAGCCGGGGATCCGGCCGCCGGAGCGGGAGATGCAGCGGGAGAACTCGTTGGCTTTGGAGAAGGCGAGGCCGCAGGCGCGGGCGAAACTGCTGGTCCCGATTTGGCCGGTGGAGCTGCCGGAGCGGGAGAACCCGCCGGGCTTGCGCTCGGAGAAGACGGAGCGGCAGGCGCAGGAGAAGCAGATGGATTTGCGGGTGACGCCGCGGGCGCTGCTTTGGCCGGTGAACCAGCCGGCGATGCGGCCGGAGCAGGAGAGCCTGCGGGATTCGCGCTCGGGGAAGGCGCGCGCGGTGACGCAGCCGGCGATCCGGCAGGAGATGCAGCGGGAGAACTCGTTGGCTTTGGAGAAGGCGAGGCCGCAGGC
>QHRC01000113.1 GCA_003219995.1 Verrucomicrobiota bacterium | reverse complement strand
TAGCCGCGGTCGGTGACCGCGGCCCGGGGTCAGCGACCCCGGCTACAGCACGCTCGCTGGATCTCAATGAGTTGCAGAAGCTTTCGAGCGACGAGCTCGAATCGCTTGCCCGTGAGTTCGATCTGCGGCTGCATGCCGTTCGCTCGCGTCATCATCAAGTTCTTGATTTAATTCGCGCGGCCTTAAACACCGGGGCGACTGTGACTGCGGAAGGCTTTTTAGATACGGGTGACGCTTTTGGTTTGCTGCGATGGCCGCAGCTGAATTTTCTGCCGGTGCCCGAGGATGTTTGCGTGCCGCGCGCGACCATTGAGCAATTTCAATTGCGCCCCGGCCAGCAAGTGGCGGGAACATTGCGCCTGCCGCGCGACCGCGAAAAATCGCTCATGCTCGACCAGGTCACCGGGATCGAGGGGCAGCCAGTCGCACAATGGGCGGAGCCGGCCGATTTCGAGAAGTTGACTCCGCAATTTCCACAGGGCCGGATCCTATTGGAAAATGCAAAGACCAACTCGATCAGCGCGCGGGCGGTCGATCTTTTGACGCCGCTCGGGCGTGGGCAGCGCGGGTTGATTGTCGCGCCCCCGCGAGTGGGGAAAACGATTTTGCTCAAAGAGATTGCGAAAGGGATCCGCGCAAATCATCCCGAGATTGTTCTCATTCTGCTTCTGGTGGACGAGCGTCCCGAGGAAGTGACTGACCTGGAGCGGGAAATCGATTGCCAGATTTATCATTCGAACTTCGATGAAAACGTAACTCGCCATGTCCAGGTGGCGGAGCTGGTGCTGGAGCGCGCGAAACGTCTGGTCGAGATGAAAAAGGACGTGGTCATCCTTCTCGACAGCATCACTCGGTTGTCGCGCGGGTATAACAATATGCAGTCGGGGAAGGGGCGGATCATGTCCGGCGGGGTCGAGTCGAAGGCGTTGATCAAGCCGAAAAAATTCTTCGGCTCAGCGCGCAATGCCGAGGAAGGCGGCAGCCTGACGATTCTGGCCACGGCGCTGATCGAGACCGGCAGCCGGATGGACGAGGTGATTTTCGAGGAATTTAAGGGCACGGGCAATATGGAGCTGCATCTTGATCGGGCGTTGCAAGAGAAGCGGCTTTATCCCGCGATCCACCCGTTGCAATCGGCCACGCGGCGCGAGGAATTGCTTTATCACCCCGACGAGTGGGAACGCGTGCAGTTGTTGCGCAAGACGATGGCGGCGCTTCCGCCGATCGAGGCGATGGAGAAGTTGATCGAGAATCTCGAAGCCACCAAGACCAACGCCGAATTGCTCTTGAGTGGATTGAAGTGAGTGCGTTGAGCACTGTAGGGGCGGCTGTCCTTAGTTGTCATGTCGAGCGTGAGTCGAGACATCTCTTACTGTTAATAATGAGAGATTGACTCGTTCGCTCCCGCTCACTCGGCTTCCAGCCTTCCCGTCCATGTCGCGGCTTCCCAAGCCGCTCCATTCCTCGACCCGTTCGGCTTCGCTCAGGGAAAGACTTTCGCTCGGAATGACAAAAAGTTGCGCGTGAGGACACGCGCCTCTACAACGACTGAGGTGATCGCTAATGCCGCGCAGCTTGCCGAACTGCTTCTACAAATCGAATCGCACGACCGGGTGGCGATCGATACCGAGGCGGACAGTCTCCATTCATATACGGAGAAGCTTTGTCTGCTCCAGCTTAGCCTGCCCTCACGAGACGTTGTAGCCGGCATCGGCGATGCCGGTTGGGAGCAGCGGGACGCAGACATCGGCCGGGATCATCGATCCCGGCTACAGGTTCGCGATTATATTGTCGATCCCCTGGCGATCCAGCCGGCTCAGCGAGCCGGCTCCCCTCCGGGCGCGCAGCGGATCGATCTTGCGCCGTTGCGCGATGCGCTTCAGACGAAGGAAATTGTTTTGCATGGCGCCGATTTCGACTTGCGCCTGCTTCGACGAAGTTTGAACTTCATCGCGAGCCGAGTCTTCGACACGGTGATCGCCGCGCGCCTGCTTGGCATCCGCGAGTTCAGTCTGGCCGCTCTGGTGGAACGATTTTTCGATGTGAAGCTCGCAAAAGGATCACAAAAGGCGAATTGGGCACGGCGTCCGCTCTCGCCGCGAATGCTCGAATACGCGACGAACGATACACATTACCTATTGCCTTTGGCCGAACGATTGGAAACAAAACTGCAAGAGCGGGATCGGCTCGAATGGTTGGGGCAATCGTGTCGGCGCGCGGTCGAGCAGGCCGCGGTGTCACGCGTGCGCGATGAGGATGAAACCTGGCGCATCCGAGGATCTGGTTCATTGAAAGGCCGCGCTGCTGCCGTTCTGCGCGCCCTCTGGCAATGGCGCGAGAGCGAAGCGGCCGCGGTCGATCGTCCGTCATTTCATATTTTGCAAAATCACGAACTGTTGGGTGCGGCGGAAAGTTTTGCCCTGGGAAGCGTGCCTGATTACAGACATTTTTCCTCTCGCCGCCGCCGCGCATTTTGCGATGCAGCGCAAAGCGCCTTGAAATTGGCGGAAGAGGACTGGCCGGTCTCGCGTCGTCGTTTTGGGACGCGGCCGAGCGTGGAGATGGCGCGTCGAAGTGAGGAATTACGGCTTCGGCGCGATCGAGTGGCGAGGGAACTCGAGCTGGAGCCAACTTTTATCGCGCCGCGCGCTATGCTGGAAGCGATCGCGGCAGATCACACGCGCGCGTCGAATTTGCTCGTGCCGTGGCAACAGGCCGCGCTTGGCCTTTAATCAGAGATCAGAGTTCAGTTTCGGCATCCGTTATCCGGTTTTCGCGGTGAAATTTCTGAAAGAGATCAAATTTGGGATTTGGAGTTTCCCTGGCTTAGACACGGAAGGTAGCGAAGACCTTGGAAAAGCTTCATTAACT
>QHRC01000112.1 GCA_003219995.1 Verrucomicrobiota bacterium | reverse complement strand
CAACCGCCTCACCGATATTGATCATTACGAGGAGTTCCTGGTCAATCATTCCATCATCTTAAACGGGGAAGTGCCCTTTGCGATCCACCGCGCGCAGCAGCTCTACCTTGGGGTGGCTCTGAACCTGAGCTTTTACGCCAATCCCGACCCGCCGCGGCGCAACGACTATTCCTTCTACGTGGGCTACGATCTGGCTTTAAGTCGCTCTTTTTCGATCGACGCCTCAGCTCGGCTGGCCGTGCGCGACTATTATGCCGGCGATCGAACCGACCTGAGCGAAATACTTTCCCTGAGCGCGAACTATCGGATTCGAGATTGGCTCACCTTGAGCGCACTCAGCTCTTTTGCCTGGAATGAGTCAAACCACAGCGTCTTCGCTTATAACGTGGCCAACGTTGGCGGCGGGATCGCGCTGACGCTGAAGTTTTAACGCCTTGTATATCCCATCGAACCTCGTTATCATCGGGCGCGGCACGGTCGTCAGTCTTGATAATCCAACACCGACGCCGCTCCCAAAAACCGCAAGCAAATATCGGGCCCTAGTTTCACCCACCCTAATCTTAACTGATGCAAACCGACAATAAACCAGCTACGATCAGCACCGTTCGGTATGACTAACATTCTGGCAAGCATGAAAGAACTATTCGGAGGAACCGTGCGCACAAGATTCATCGCGGTCGCGTCGGCCTTTACCTGTCTGACTGCTGTCGCCACTTCGGCGAGCGCAACGCAATTGAAGGAAGCGCGCGTCACCCAAGTAGTGAATGACGTTAAACTGCTGGCGGAACAAGCGGCGCCGCGCCCGGCCACGGTCAGCGATCCTGTCCGCCCTGGCACGGCTGTGCGGACCGGCACCGAGTCGCGCAGCGAATTGACTTTCACCGATCTAACCATCACTCGCCTCGGCGCAAACACGATCTTCAGTTTCAATGAAGGCACGCGGGAGATGAATCTTATCAATGGCGCGATTCTTTTCCAGCTACCGAAAGGCAGCGGCGGAGCGACAATCAAAACTGCTGCGGTCACCGCCGCCATTACCGGAACGACTGGCATCGGCGAA
>QHRC01000277.1 GCA_003219995.1 Verrucomicrobiota bacterium | reverse complement strand
TCGTCGGTTGGGACGGTTAC
Organism: Verrucomicrobiota bacterium; assembly: GCA_003219995.1. GTDB lineage: Bacteria > Verrucomicrobiota > Verrucomicrobiia > Chthoniobacterales > UBA10450 > UBA10450. The sequence goes on along the minus strand of QHRC01000277.1, from coordinate 3,716 downwards.
GTTTACCCATTCACCTTCAACGCGCGGGATTTCGAGCCGATCACCGGCACGGTGCATCAACCGCCGCCCATTCATCAGACGTTTGAGATCCGCGGTTACGTCGTTTGCACTTTTGCGCCGCGCTTTCTCGCTACCCACCCTGAAGCGGTCAAGATTCCGTGGGTGCACGATAACGTCGAGGCCGACGAAGTTTTATTTTATGTCCGCGGAAATTTTGGATCGCGTCGCGGGATCGAGCCGGCGTCGATCACGTTGCATCCGCGCGGCATTCCGCATGGGCCACACCCGGGAACGATCATGGCGAGCAAAAATGCCACCCGCACCGAAGAGCTGGCCGTCATGTTCGACACCCAACATACACTCGAGTTAACGGAGCAGGCGCTCAAACTCGACGACGATAAATATCCGGAGAGCTGGCTTGATTAAAACCATTGTCGATCTTGCGAACATACAACTCCGAAATTGAAACTGAAGACCGCCTCGCGCGATTGGCCGAGCCGCTGCCACCGGGTCAGATCGGAAGACTAACTAAAATCTACAGCGATATGCTCGACGCCATTGGGGAGGATTCTTCGCGTCAAGGATTGGCAAGGACGCCGGCACGTGCGGCCAGGGCGATGGAATTTCTCACCCAGGGCTATCGCCAAAGCGTGGAAGAGATCGTCAACCACGCGATTTTCGATTCCGACGCGAGCGAGATTATTCTGGTTAAGGACATCGAGCTTTACTCGATGTGCGAGCATCATCTGCTCCCGTTCATCGGCCGCGCCCACGTTGCCTACATTCCGAACGGGAAAGTCATCGGCCTCTCGAAGGTGGCGCGCATTGTCGATGTTTTCGCGCGCCGTTTGCAGATTCAGGAAAACCTGACGACCCAGATCGCGGAGTCGCTCATGAATTGTCTCGAGCCCAACGGCGTCGCCGTCGTGGTGGAGGCAAAACATCTTTGCATGATGATGCGCGGCGTTGAAAAACAGAATTCGATCATGAAAACTTCCTGTCTGCTCGGCTCGTTCAAGGACGACGCACGCACACGCTCGGAATTTCTCTCACTGCTGAAAGAATAACCTGATTCGAACCAGAGGCCTCGATCGACCCTCACCACGCGCTTCGCGTCCGCCTCTCCCTGAGGGAGAGGATTGAGGTAAGGGTTATCAGACCCGGGTATTGCACGATGATTTGTAGTATGTTTGTTGCGTCATNNTCAGCAAACGCCTCGAGTTTTCCGCATCGCGCCGTTTGTTTGTCCCGCGCTGGACCGAAAGCGAGAACCTCGTCGCGTTCGGGCCGGAAACCGAGGCGCGCTACGGCACTGGCCGCAATTACGTCGCCTATTTTGCCTTTACTGGCCCGGTCGATCCAGTGACCGGGATGCTGATCAATATCAGCGAAATCAAGCATCGCGCCGGCAAAGTTGTTGACGAAAAATTCGATCACAAATTTCTCAATGAGGATAATCCTTCATTTCGCGATCTGCCGCCAACCGTTGAAAACATCGCCCGGCAGCTCTATCTCGAGGTCGCGCCGCTGTTTTCCGATGCCGATGCCAAACTGGCGGCGGTCCACTTGATCGAAACGCCCGAACGCAGCGCGACGTTTTATTCCGATGACGCCTGCGACGCGAATTACTGGTTCGAATTCTCGGCTGCTCGCGAGACGAGGTCACCGAGTTTGAGCGAAGAAGAGAACAAGCAGCTCTTCGGCAAAGCGACCGCACTGCATGGACACAATTATCGTGCCCGACTCACTTTTCATACCGATCAGCCGGCCGGAGAAGCTCCGCTCGCGCGCTACGACAAGATCGACAATTGCATTCATTCCCTGCGTAGCGAGCTCGACCACCGTCATCTCAACCGCGACGTCGAAGCGTTCAAAACGCGCCCGATGACAACCGAGAGTCTCCGAATACATTAACGAACGTGTTAACGCCGTACTTCCACTCTATTGCGTCCGATTACACGAACGCGACGATTTTTTTGCCGAGGTTTGGGATGACGAGAGCGTTTTTCTCGGAATGCGAATGAACTTCAGCGCCGCCCATCGATTGCATGTTCGTTCCTTTTCGGAGGAGAAAAACGCGGCCCTCTTTGGCCGCTGCAATAACTCGCGCGGACACGGTCATCTTTATGTCACTGAAGCGACAATGGGTGGAACTTACGACGAACGAACGGGAATACTTTACGATTTCAAAGCTCTGCGCGACGCGATGGGCGAGTCCCTTCGCCCCTGGCGAGATCGACATCTTGACTTGGAGACGGACGATTTTCGCGAAACGCCTTCGACCGGTGAAAACATTGTGCGCGCCCTTTGGCCCAAGATCGACAATCGTCTTAATCACCAATTGGTGCGGCTGCGTCTGTGGGAGACACCGAATAACCGCTTTACGCTCAGGAGAACGTAGCTTTGTCATGTTGAGCGAAGTCGAAACATCTCTCGCTGTTTTCTGTGGCGGCGCTCTATGAGCGCCGAAGTTAGAAAGGTCGGCGGTCGTAGACCGCCGCTACAGCATAAACTATGAGACGCTACTTGATCACCGGCGCGAGTCGCGGGATCGGCCGCGCCATTGCGGAAAAGCTGGCCGCGCCCGATGTCACTCTCCTCTTGCATGGACGCGATACGGTTGCGCTGGCTGAGACTTGTCAATCGGTGAAATCAGGTTGTGCGCGCGTCATTTCGCTCATTCATGATCTCGCCCTTCCCAAAGGCGTTTCAGATTTAATCGCTGAGGTTGGCGGCGATCCGCTCGATCTTCTGGTCAATAACGCGGGCATCACTGTCGTGAAACCATTCGGCGAGATCACACGGATCGAATGGGAACAAACGCTCGGCGTGAATGTGACAGCGCCGTTTCTTTTGATGCAGCGATGCGCGCCGCACATGCCCCCAGGTTCGAGCATCGTCAATATTCTCTCTATCGCGGCGAAAACCGGTTTCGCTGGCTGGAGCGCGTATTGCATGAGCAAATTTGCGCTCGAAGGATTTTCGCAATCGGCGCGGGCCGAGCTGCGTGATCACAAAATTCGCATGATCAACATTTACCCCGGCGCGACGGACACAGATATTTGGAACGCAGTGGAAGGCGATTGGCCGCGCGATCGAATGATCTCGGCGAACGATGTGGCCGCTGCAATCGCTTTTGCGCTGGCTCAGCCGCCGGAGGTTCTGGTCGAAAATATCACGCTCGGCAATTTAGGCGGCGATCTGTAAGCGAAAAGACGAATTAGGAAAGCAGGAAATAAGGAAATACGATGAGGAAAAACTGGAAGACAGCGCGCTCGGAAGCTGTTCATTTTTCCTACCTTCCTATTTTCCTGATTCATATTCTTTCTGAATTTGAAATAATGTCATGATGCAAGGTTTTGGAGGCGATATCACAGTGAACATAATCGCCTCGATGATCGCCTCGGCCATTCTGCTGGCCGCGGGTTTCATTTGGGGAAAATACAAGGAGCGGCGCAAGTTTGGCCGCAATCTGGAGGAGTACGATTTTTATCCGTATACGATCAATCGCGACGATATGCCGGAGTTTAATCTGAAAGATTTCCGGCTCGGCATGCATTACTTTTTGAAGAACAACGATTACACCGCTGCGCGACAATTGATTTTCATCGGCGAACAAAATAACGTGCGCGCACAGCTCGAGCCGGCGGAGCAAAAAATTTACGCCAAACTTTTCGACAAATACGAAGGCGGGAAGATCGCTGACGATACGACGG
>QHRC01000276.1:1841-2268 GCA_003219995.1 Verrucomicrobiota bacterium | reverse complement strand
AAAGATCGCGACAACACCGAGAAAACTCCTTTATGCATTCACCGCGCGCCGCTCGGCACGCACGAACGTTTCATCGGATTCCTGATCGAGCATTACGCTGGTAACTTCCCGCTCTGGTTATCGCCCGAGCAGGTGCGCATTCTCACGATTGGTGACGACGCGAAACTGCTCGATTATTCCATGTCGATCTTAAATGAATTGCGCTCGCATCAGGTTCGCGCCGAGATCGACAAGAGTACCGATCAAATCAACGGCAAAATCCAGCGCGCCGAGCAAATGAAAGTCCACACCATGTTTGTGATCGGTAAGCGCGACATGGAAGCCGACGCCGTTAGCGTCCGCGTTCACGGCAAAGGTAACCTCGGCGCAAAACCGCGCGCCGAAGTCATCGCCGACATTCTCGAGTCCGTAAAAGAGCGACGCTCTT
>QHRC01000276.1:0-1672 GCA_003219995.1 Verrucomicrobiota bacterium | reverse complement strand
ATCGCCACTGATTTCGTTGATGAAAGATCAGGTCGACGCGCTGCAAACGAGCGGAATCGCGGCGACGTTTTTGAATTCGGCGTTAGATCGACAGGAAGCAGTCACCCGGCTGCGCGGATTGAATCGCGGCGAGTATCGGCTGCTTTACGTCGCGCCGGAGCGTTTGATGCTGGACGGTTTTTTGGAGCGCGCGTTGAACTGGAACATCGCACAGCTCGCGATCGACGAGGCGCATTGCATCAGCGAATGGGGCCACGATTTTCGGCCGGAGTACCGCGAATTAAAAAAACTGCGGAAACATTTACCGGATGTGCCGATCATGGCACTGACGGCGACTGCGACTGAGCGCGTGCGCAAAGATATTGTCGGACAATTGCATCTCGATGATGGGCACTGTTACGTCGCAAGTTTCAATCGACCGAATCTGACGTATCGAATCATTCCGAAATCGTCGCCCTATGAACAAGTTCTCGCGCTTATTCGGAATCGTCCCAACGAAAGCGGCATCGTTTATTGCGCAAGCCGGAAGACGGCCGACAAGCTCGCTGCGAAATTGAGTGGGGACGGAATAAAGGCAAAGCCGTATCATGCTGGTCTCGAAGCGGCGGAGCGCACGAAGCACCACGAGATGTTTCTGCGCGACGACGCGCGCGTGATCACCGCGACGATCGCGTTCGGGATGGGCATCAACAAACCGAATGTGCGGTTCGTAGTGCATCACGATCTGCCGAAGAACATCGAGAGTTACTATCAGGAAACAGGGCGTGCGGGACGAGATGGGTTGCCGAGCGATTGCGCGTTGCTCTTCAGCGCGAGCGACGTCGCGAAGCAGCGGCGGTTCATTGAGGAAAAGAGTGAGCGTGAGCAGCGGATCGCGCACGAGCAATTGCGCGCGATGGTCGCCTACGCAGAGACGCGCGAATGCAGGCGTACGACGCTGCTGAAATATTTCGGGGAAAACTTCGCGAAGGCATTATGCGACGGCTGCGACAATTGCCTCAATCCGCGCGAGACGTTCGATGGAACGGTTCCCGCGCAGAAATTTTTATCATGTGTTTATCGCGTCCATTCCAAACACGGCTTCGGCTTCGGCTTGAATCACATTGTCGATATTCTGAGCGGCGCTGAAACCGAAGGCATCCGGCAGCGCGGTCACGATCAACTTTCGACTTATGGCATTGGTCAGGATCTGAAACGCAGCGCGTGGCAGGCGATCGGGCGCGAACTGCTGCGACTTGGGCTGGTCGCCGCGGCGCCGGGAAAATTTGCGACGTTGCAACTCAGCGATGCCGGTCTGGCTATGTTGCGCGAAAGAAAGCCGATCACGTTGACGAAACCATTCGATGTCGAAGAGAAGAAGCGACCGAAACATCGCGCGGGCGAAATCGAATGTGATGAGGCGCTTTTCGAGCAGCTGCGCGTGTTGCGCCGCAAACTGGCCGACGAACGCGATGTGCCGGCTTACATCATTTTTTCCGACGTGGCGCTGCGCGAGATGGCGCGCGCTTGTCCCACCACGACAGCGAAATTCAGCCGGATTCCCGGTGTCGGTCAGCAGAAGCTGCGCGATTTTGGGCAGCTCTTTACGGCAGCAATCGGCCGGTATCTTGCAAGCCGTTCGCCTCAAGCGTCAGAAATTCCGTGACTTCGTTGACGGACAAAGCGCTAAAAA
>QHRC01000111.1:14482-15700 GCA_003219995.1 Verrucomicrobiota bacterium | reverse complement strand
GTTAATTTCGGACTGCGCGAGCGCTTCGCACACGCGGGCAAGCGCGCCCGGACGATTCTCAAGAAAAACCGCGAGTTGGGTTGCCGTTTCCATAGAAAGCGTTGATTTCATGACGCTTACAAGGTGAAGCCGGGCTGCGCTTGTGACAACCGAACAGATTTCAGCTTCGCAAAGACGAAGATTCTTCTGTCAACATAAGGTGCGCATCCAAACAGACAATAATTGTAGGGGAAGCCGTTGGCTTCCCAACTCATTAGCCGGGACGCTAACAGCGTCCCCTACAGAATTCCGAGTTCGAGTTTGCGATGGCCGTCGTCTCTGGCGGCAGCGCCGGTTAGCTAATCATACTGGCGAATGCAACTCCGAAAAAATTCGCGAGTCCCGATTATTTCGGGATTGTCGATCTAGTAATGAAAACCGCCACGCTCCAGGCTCCGCCGCAAGCGCCAGCGCCGCGTCGCACGATTGGTTTTGTCACCGCTTGCGCGATCGTGGTGGCAAACATCATCGGCACGGGCGTCTTCACCAGCCTGGGTTTTCAGCTGCCCGATATTCATTCCGGTTTCGCGCTGCTCATGCTCTGGATCGTNNNNCTTGTGCTATGGCGAACTGAGCGCCGCTTTACCGCGTTCCGGGGGCGAATATCACTTTCTGTCGAGAATTTATCACCCGGCCATTGGTTTCATGGCTGGGGTCGTTTCCGCAACCATCGGCTTCGCTGCGCCGATCGCGCTCGCTGCGATGGCATTTGGCAAATATTTCAAGGGAGTCTTCGATTTTGGTTCGCCGGTCTTTCTCTCCTTTGCTGTCGTCTGGCTGGTCGCGCTCTTTCATCTTGGCAATTTGCGTGTCGGCAGCGCTTTCCAAAATCTTTGGACGGTGTTGAAGTTGCTCCTGATCGCCACGCTCATCGGCGCCGGACTTTTTGTTCAACCGAAGGAAGCGATCAGCTTTCTCCCCGCGCCCAGTGATATAATCTCGATCTTTGACGCGCCATTCGCGGTGGCGCTGGTTTACGTGATGTATTCCTATTCAGGCTGGAACGCGGCCGCCTACATCATCGGCGAGATTAAGAAGCCGGAAAAAAACGTTCCCCGTTCGCTTCTTGCTGGCACGGTTGTCGTGCTCGCAATTTACGTTCTCTTGAACGCGATTTTTCTGGTGACGACACCGAGACAAGAATTGAGCGGTCAACTCGAAGTCGGCTTGATTGCCGGG
>QHRC01000111.1:13759-14474 GCA_003219995.1 Verrucomicrobiota bacterium | reverse complement strand
ATTGCCGGCAAACATATTTTTGGTCCAGAGGGCGGCCGTATTGTCGGCGCGGTCATTTGCATCGGACTTGTTTCCGCGATTAGCTCCATGACGTGGATCGGCCCGCGCGTTACCATGGCAATGGGCGAGGACCATTGGCTGCTGCGACTGCTCGGCCGCAAGAACCGTCAGGGGGTGCCTACGAACGCAATCGTTTTGCAATTGCTGATTGTAAATTCGCTTTTGCTGACGGGAAGTTTTGAGCGCGTTGTTGTTTACATTCAGTTCGGACTTCTTCTCTGTTCGTTACTTACCGTTCTCGGAGTCATTGTCCTGCGCTGCAGCCAGCCGGCGTTGCCGCGACCATATCGGGTCTGGCTTTATCCGCTACCGCCGCTGATCTTCGCGGCGATTACGATTTGGATGATGATTTATCTTGTGCGTTCGCACACTACAGAATCATTGGCCGGCCTGGGAACGATGCTGGCCAGTTTGTTGCTCTACTTCTGCACAGCAAAACGTTCAAATTTGTCCGCATGAGCCGGTTTCAATCCGCAAATCGTTTGGCGAAGATCACATTGTCGATCTTTGCATTGTCGATCCTGCACTCGGTAGGCAGCGCTCAGGAGCAACAAAATTCGGCGGCCAGCAATTCCGCCATTCCGTCACCAGACGACACTGCGCGGTTTCTTGCCGGAATGCCGCTCCCAAAAAATTCACCGCTCGCGCTGCTCAC
>QHRC01000111.1:13085-13644 GCA_003219995.1 Verrucomicrobiota bacterium | reverse complement strand
TTCTACATGTTTAGCGGACCCGATTTTCTTTACGTCGATCAATTTTTTCCAAAGGCGGCGGTTTACGTGCTCTGCGGCAAGGAATCGATGGGACCGCCGCCCGACCCACTGCGGATCACGAACCTGCCGGGTGCTTTGCATAATCTTGAAGAGGCAATGAACTCCTCCCTGCGCTTCAGCTTTTTCATCACCAAGGACATGAAAGTGGATTTACAGGCGCAGGAACTCAACGGCACGCTCCCTATCCTTTACGTCTTTATCGCTCGCGCCGACAAATCGATCACGGATGTCACCTTCGGGTCCTTGAATGGAAACGGAACATTTCAAGAAGGCAAAGCGGGTGGGATCGCCGGCGTCCGGATTAAGTACATCGACAATCCTTCCAGAAACGCACAGACGCTCTTTTATTTCACAACCGATATTTCCGACGCTGGAATCCGGTCCAATCCCGGTTTTCTGAAATTCTGCGAACATTTTGGCGTCGGCTGTAGTCTTCTCAAATCCTCGTCCTACCTCATGTTCGAGGAAGGTTTCGCCACGGTCCGCAATTTCATTCTCG
>QHRC01000111.1:0-13023 GCA_003219995.1 Verrucomicrobiota bacterium | reverse complement strand
ACAAATGGAACATTCGCTTCTTCGGTAATTACATCGGGCCAATCGAGATTTTCAAACAGCATTACCAGCCGAAGCTGCAGGAGCTTTATGAGCAGAGCAATCCGCCCCCACTCGAGTTCAATTTCGGTTATCGCTGGAATTACAAGGAAAGCAATTTGATCGTGGCGCAGCGAAATGTCACCTCGAGCAAAGCCGAGACATCCCGTGGTGTTACCGGTACACTTCGCAACGGGATTCCTCGACTCCGCTCGGAATGACAAGAGAGACTCCCGCGCACGATTGCGCAGCAGTTTGAGCTATTCTTAAAATATCCACCGTGTTCGCGCGGAGATGTCGATCCTCTCGCCTAACGAATTTGTCATGTCGAGCGAAGTCGAGACATCTCTTATTGTTCGGCCAAATAAGCGTCGCACAGATCAACAGCGAGCGATTCCTCGACTCCGCTCGGAATGACAAAAGCTAGATCTAAAATCGCCGGAACCAGGAATACGGAAACGCGTCGCCCGGGCAATCGGTCGGCCAGCGCGGCGGATTCATCTCGCGATGCGGTTTCACGATTGGATAGTGATTGTCGATCTTGCCGCAGCGCTGCCGCAAGTAACGGATCAGTTCTTCGCAGCAATCGAGCTGAGCACGCGTTGGTTGGTCGCGATTGAAATCCCCGACCAGGCAAATGCCGAGCGCAATGTTATTTAAATAATCGCTGTGCACATGCCCGCCGTTGATCTGCCGGCGCCAGCGATCGCCCACCTCAATCTCACCATTGCCCGTCGATGTGCCGTTGCCGATGACGAAGTGATAGGCGAGTCCGTTGCGCATGCGGCGAATATTTCGATGGTAGTAATCGAAAACCCGCGCGTTGCCCTGCCGGGTGCCGCTGTTGTGCACGACAATGAACTGCCAGCGACGCCGCTGCACTGGCGCGCGACGGATTTCTTCGATCACTGACCGCGTAAGATAGCGATAACTTTCGCTCGACGCCGGCCGTGAGAATGGCCAGAAAAGAAATCTTCGGCGCGGCGGTGGTGCCGGCGGCGGCTCCAGAGCCTCCTCGCCCTCGAACCCGGATTTCTCGATCGTGACTTGCGGCGCCTCTCGCGAGGGAACCGGAATGGCGCGGGCGACTGCAGGCTGCGCGGTAGCGCTTGGTGTAGGGGCAGCCGACGCGCGCGGTACTGGAATTGCCTTTTCGGCTTCATCCGATCGTTTCGGCGATTTTTTGGGCGAGATGGAAGGGGTCGGCGAGCGCTTCGGATGCTTTTTCTTTACCGAGGGAGATTCGCTTGGCTTATGCGACTTCCGGCCTTTCACGCTGGAACTCTTTTTCGTAGGTGTGGCCGATGCACGCTTCGCTTTCTTCGTCTCCGGCGTTTCGCTTGGAGAAGGCTTCGTCGTCGCTTTCTTTTTATGTACCGCGGTTTTTGGTTTCGCGGTCGGGCTCGGAGATTCGTCCGGAGATGTCGATTGAGCGGCGCGTGCTTTTAAAAATTGCGCGCGCCTCTCTTTCTCCTCATCGGTTAGTTGTGCATGGACGAGCGTGCCAATGATCCCGCTGAGCACGAGTATAGCCGCAAGCCAAAGGCGAAAACGCAACACTACAGCGAAACGTAACAGAGCGGCCCGTGCGATCAACCCGCGAACGCTTTCGTCAACTCTTCCCGCCGTTGCGGGACTTTCGGAGTCAAGCGGCCTGGGCCGCAATAGCAGGCGTTGATGTCGCCGCTTCTCCTTCGCGCTCGCGGCGAAGGATCGCGTTCAATTTGCCGCCAAGAAGGAGGAGCAAACAAGTGAGGTACATCCAGGTAAGCAACACGATGATGGATGCAAGCGCGAGATAAGTCGGGTTATACCGATCGTACCTTGCAACGTAGAACTGAAAGAGTTTTGTCACCGTGATCCAGCCGACGGAGAAAAATATCGCACCAGGGAGCGCTTGCCGAATCGTGAGATAATTTTCCGGCGTCAAAAGATAAAGCGCGAGCGCGAGAAGAATCAGGGCGAGCGCGGTGAAAGGCAGATTCAATACCCCCACCCATTCCTGTAATGGGATGTTGAGCTGAAAATTGACTTCGGCGATGCCGGCAAGCGTTTCGCCGAAGACCATGGCGTTGAAACAAAACAGAATCGTGATGCCAAACCAAAAGAGCAGCAGAAACGAGATGATGTATTTCGACCACCAATGGCGGTCTTCGCGCACGCCGTGGGTCTGACTTAACGCCCGCGAAATCGTTGCGATGCAAACCGTGCCAAAATAGATCCCAACGATGATCCCGACGTTTGCGAGCATGCCGCTGGAACCTGTCACCACCACGCTGGCAACCGCGGCATCGAGGATGTCCTGCACTTTGGGATCGGGCGGCATGAAGCTTTTCAGGACGACAAACATCCGATGCAGTTTTGCCGGATCGGTCCCGAAAAGACCGAGCAGATGCCAGAGGAAAAGCAAACCAGGCGCGAGCGCGATCAGCAATAGATAAGCCATCTGCGCCGCCAAGCCGGTCGTGTTATCCATCGCTGTTTCCCAAACCAGGCGGCTTAATACACGCCAGACAAATCTGAGATATTTCATTGCCGCCCAGAGTTTACTTTGCCGGATACAAATATCCATTAAACTTGTGTCCGTTTTGCGTCGGTTGCTTTTGCCTAACGAGTCGTGAAAAAAATCCTGATCCTCAGCGCCAGTTTTGGAGAGGGTCATAACAGCGCCGCGCGCGGGATTCGCGACGGCCTCGCTCGTGTCGCGCCCAACAGCGAGATCGAGCTACGCGATCTCTTTGCCGAGACCTACGGGGCTTTAAATGAATTCATTCGCAGATCTTATTTAGGATTGATCAACCGCTGGCCTCGCTCCTGGGGCTACGTCTACCGATGGTTGGATCGAAAGAATAATTTCGACAAAGATTTCGCTCGTTTTTCTCGGCTCAAAAACCATTTCGCCAGCTGGCTCGAACGTTTTCAACCCGACGTGGTGGTTTCGACATTTCCACCATACCCATACCTGCTCCAGCAGATCTCGAGATCGAACCGAACCTGCAAAAGTGTTGTCGTTGTCACGGATTCCATCACGGTCAACGCCATCTGGTACCGCTGCGAGGCCGAGTTCTTTCTCGTTCCGAATGAACAAAGCGCGGCCGTCGTCCGTACCGGCGGGATCGCGCTGGATAAGATTAGAATATTCGGATTTCCAGTGAACCCGAAATTTGCGGACCTGGCGCAAAATGGACAACGAAGCCGGCGGGAGCCGAGCGACGTGGACGGGTGGCCCGAGCGGGGGACAAGCCGGGAGGCGAGTCATCAATCAACTTCCGAAAATAGTCGTCACGTTCTTTATGTGATTAACGCCGGCACGCGACACGCGCCGGAATTGGTCGACAAGCTTCTCGATCTGGAGATCAACCTGACCGTCACCGTCGGTCATAACGATCGAGTCCGCCGCGCAATCGAACTCGTCGCTCGGAATCGAAGAATCGACATCCTGGGTTGGACCGATCAACTTCCGCGCCTTCTTTGTCAGAGCCATCTGCTTATCGGCAAAGCTGGCGGCGCCACCGTTCAAGAGACTATCGCCGCCGGTTGCCCCATGATTATTAATCACATTGTGTCCGGCCAGGAAGAGGGTAACGCACAACTAATTGTCGAAACAAATTCGGGCGCAATCGCCCGCTCGCCCGCGGAAGTGATCACGCAAGTTAGGCGCGCTTTTGCAGGCAATGCCAGCCAGTGGCGCGAATGGCGAACCAACATCAGCCGGCTGAGCCGGCCCCGGGCCTCGCTCGAGATCGCCCAGTTCTTGTTGTCGATCTAACGCGCAAAGATTTCCTGGCCAGCAACGAAGGTTCGCAACACGTCCCAATCTGGAGAAAGCACAACAAGATCGGCGTCCGTTCCGATTTCAAGTCTTCCTTTTGATTTCAATCCAATTGTTTGCGCGGGATTTTTTGTCGCCATCATGATCGCCTCGCACAACGAAACACCGACGTCATGCACGAGTGTGCGGACGAGGTCGATCATACGTGACGCGCTTCCAGCGAGAGCGGAACGATCGGCCAACAAACAGACTCCGTCTTTGACGACCCGTTCGTCGCCGTAGACCGAAAAGCGAGAGCCATCCGGCAAACCGGCGCCTGCGATGGCATCCGTTACGAGGCAAATTCCTGATGCGCTCTTAGCGCGATATAACATTTTCATTAATGTCGGCGAAACGTGGTGTCCGTCTGCAATTACCGCCAATCCGATACATGCCGCGCCGGCGCGCCGACGACATACAATTGAACATGTGGGTGACGCTGCGCATTCCGTGCTCGAATGCAGCGTGCGCCTCTTCATCCCACGCGTCGCTGTGGCCGCCGCTGATCGAAATGTCTTTGTTGCGCAATTTGTCGATGAAATCGAGCGCGCCTGGAAGCTCCGGCGCGAGAGTAACGCGCTTGATCACATCCGCGAACTCCAGCAATGAATCCACCAATTGAGGTGTCGGTTTCCGAATGAATTGCTCAGGCTGCGCGCCGGATTTGGCTTTCGAGATAAAAGGGCCTTCGATGTGGACTCCGGCAATTTGCGGAATTGTTTTGCGATAATCGCGCACAGCTCGCAGTACATCCACAATCATCGAAATGGGCGATGTGATTGTGGTAAGCAGGAGCGAAGTCGTGCCGCCGCTGGCGTGGAAATCGCAGATCGCGCGAAACGCTTCGGTAGAGGCTTCCATGCTGTCGCGGCCAACCGCCCCGTGCACATGAAGATCGACAAATCCCGGCGCGAGATAATTTCCGCCGAGATCGACAACGTTCTTCCTCACGCCGAACGGTTCGCTCATGAAAACTGACGATTTTCCCGTCCTCGACCGCGACCTCGATCCCGTCGCGGATTCCGTCTGGCAAAATGCAGCGCGAGTTTGTGAAGATCATTTCTATTCGGAAGACAATTGCGTTTGCGAGCGGTAAAGTCCATTCTGTCTGTTGGCGATGAACTTTGATTACGATGCCGTGATCATCGGCGGGGCATTTTCCGGGGCGGCGACTGCGCTCATGTTGAAACGGAAACACCCGGCCGCGCGGGTGCTCATAATCGAAAAGACAGCCGAATTCGATCGCAAGGTGGGCGAATCAACCACCGAAGTAAGCAGTTGCTACATGACGCGCGTTCTGGGTCTTACCCAACATCTCGGCCACCATCAAATTGGGAAACAGGGACTGCGGTTTTGGTTCTGCAAGACGCCGGATCAGCGCTTCGATGACTGTGTCGAAGTTGGGACACGTTATCAATCGCGGCTGCAAACGTTTCAAGTCGATCGAGCGAAACTGGATTCACATCTGCTTGTGCGCGCGGTGGAATCGGGCTGCGATCTTTGGCGTCCAGCAAAGGTAACGAAGTGCGATTTGAACGGCGCGAACGGACAGACCGTGAATGCAATGGTCGATCTTGAAGAGCGAACGGCGCGCTGCCGCTGGATTGTCGATGCGACCGGACGGGCCGCCATGCTCGCTCGTAAGCTCGGCCATTTTCGCCAGAACGACGAACATCCGATCAACGCGGTATGGGCGCGATTTAGCGCGGTGAAAGATTGGGATAGTTACGACTGGCGCGAGCGTTTTCCAGATTACTCGGCGGCGTGTCGCACGGCCCGCTCATGGGCGACGAACCATCTCATGGGACACGGCTGGTGGTGCTGGATCATTCCGCTGCGCGGCGGCGATGTCAGTGCTGGAATCGTTTACGATAACCGCATTTTCAAACTTCCCGAAGGATCGAACTTGGGCGAACGCTTGCACGCGCACATTCTCAGCAATCCAATTGGGCGGGAGGTTTTCAGCGACGCGCGGATCATCGAGGGCGATGTTCATGCCTTGTCGATGTTGCCGTATCACAGCGAAAAAGTTTGCGACGACGGCTGGGCGGCAGTGGGTGACGCGGCCGGTTTTCTCGACCCGCTTTACAGTCCGGGTCTCGACTTGTGCTCGTACACAAGTTATTACGTGGCCGATCTGCTGACCCGCCACTTGAAAGGTGAAGATGTGGCGTCGCATCTCCGCCTTTATAACGAGCACTACCCGGTGATGTATCGCTCCGGTTCGAAGGGTTATATAAAGACAAATACTATTATATGGGCGACGCCGAGTTGATGTCGGCCGCGCTGCTCCTCGACGTCGGCGTTTATTACATCGGTCTGGTCATTCCCGCCTACAAAAATCCGGAACGTGCCCTGCTCGATTTTCCATTTCAAGGTCCAGCTGGTCAAATCGCCGCGGCCATGGTCAAATTTTATCATAGCCGGCTGGCGACACTGGGTAAACGGCGATGGGCAACCGGTTACCACGGAAAACACAATGCTGGCTGGAGAGAGCTTTACACTGGATTTTCGCCGGATTTCAGTCTTCAGAAGCTGATGCGCAAAGGGCTGTTCCGCTGGTGGCGAGCGGAAGCAACCAACCTTTGGTTGATATTGCGCGCCGGCGCACGCGGTGCTTCCGTGCGGGATTCGGCCGCACCTGCCGCCTGCGAAATTTGATCGATTTCACTGCATCGGGGTGAGGCCGCTTGCGGCCGGCGCGCTATGAACGAGTCACACCGATGGACGCAGCGCTTCGCCGTCGAGGCAGTGATCTGGAGAAGGTACGTCGATTGGACGATTCTCAACGTCCCGTTTTATTTCCACCCCTTATTGATTTTTTTTTCCACGCTTCTTTTTTTCTTTTTCGCCGCGGCTGCAAGGCGAACAGTTTG
This sequence comes from Verrucomicrobiota bacterium, assembly GCA_003219995.1. Classification (GTDB taxonomy): domain Bacteria; phylum Verrucomicrobiota; class Verrucomicrobiia; order Chthoniobacterales; family UBA10450; genus UBA10450. The sequence continues at coordinate 6,300 of QHRC01000111.1, read as the reverse complement.
CGGTCACTTCGCAATCATCCTGCCTGGTTCGTCGCGGCGGGCAAATTACCTGCGCACATTTCAAACCTTCTACAACTTCGCCTGGACGCTGACCGATGCGGCCATCCACCGGCTGCTGAAATCTCCGTTCACTTACGAATTCGAAGGCGAAAAACTTCTGAACGAACTGGCTTCAAGCAAAGGTGCGATCGTGCTCACGGCCCATATGGGAAACTACGACCTGGGCGCGGCCCTTTTCGCGGAAAAATTTCAGCGCGAGATTCGTTTGGTTCGCGCGCCGGAGCCCGATCCGCTGGCGGCGCAACATGTCGATCTTTCATTACAACGCTCCGGCAGGGGCGCGGTCAAAATAGACTACAACACGGCTGGCGCGTCACTCTCGTTGGATCTGCGGCGCTACGAAGCGGGCAGATTATTTCCATTCAAGGAGACCGCGTCGTCGGAGAGGTCACTTCTTTACCGGCCACGCTTTTTGGCCACGAACTTTTGCTGCCAAACGGACCATTCGTTCTTTCACGTGCGGCAGAAGTTCCGATTTATCCGCTCTTTATCGTTCGACGCGGCTATCGAAAATACAGAATTATCGTGCGCAAGCCGATCATCTGTTTGCACGCCCGTCCGCGGCGCGAGGACGACATCGCCGCCGCGATGCAACAATGGTCAGCCGTTCTAGAAGAAATGATCAATAGATATCGGGCCCAATGGTACGCATTCACCCCAATTTTCTAAGATATGACTACGACAAGGTCTAAGATAGCGGTTGGGTTTTATTTTTCGCTGCCCCGACTTCTGAACAAGATCGCGGGGCGCGGCTCCCACTTTTCGGAAGGCGGCTTTTTTGAAACGTACCTGGGAAGCCTCGTCGTCTTGCTGATTCCATATTTTTTTCTTGTCGATCTTGTAATGAACCATTCCGGCGGATGGTTGGCATTCGTCACGAGCATCGTGCTCCTGTTTGCCATTTGGATTTTTTGGCTGGTCGTTTTGTATTCGAACTGGGTGATGATCGAGGTCCTGCACAGATTAGGTTTACTCAGGGGGATGGCCGAACGGCATATGCAGGACATTCTCGTCGGACTTATCATCACATTTTTCGCAAGCGAATTGTCGATCCTGAATTCATGGGTCCGCTGGATCGGTATTTTGTGGTTTATGATTGTGGCAACGAATTTGGCGGCGGCATTTTGGCTTGCCCTAACGGAAATGAGACGTGGCGGCTGATGCTAAATCCTTAGAGCTGCTATGGATTAAGCAAACTTAGGTACCAGCGCAAAAATTGGTCGCCAAAAAACAGCCAGCTCACAGCGCCAAACGCGAGATACGGACCGAAAGGCAATTTCGCAGACCAGACCCGCTTCCCGACCAGCATTGTAAACAATCCGACGAACGAGCCGAGAAGCGATCCGGTAAAAACACTGAACAACACGGCGCGCCATCCCAAAAATGCGCCAATCGCGGCGAGAAATTTCAAATCGCCCCGGCCCATGGCTTCACGCGGAATCTGAAGCTCGCGCACGATTCCGGAGATTTGCGTCACGTGATCGAGCGCCAGGACATCGTTTTCCACCGCGACGCGATCGTAATGAAAACGCAAGACCGTGTTTCCGTAGGAGTGATTGTCGATCTTGGCTTCGTCGCAGTGCAGCAACAGACGGTCCTTTTCACGCGCAAAATAGTCGCTCCACAAACTTCGCTCGCTGCCGACTGCGAAATCGGCGTCGTCGCCCTGTTTCGTCCAAGTAAATAAAGTTGGCGCGTCGAGGCGAATTCTCTTTTTGCCGAACGCAACCTTGCCGGCTTCCAGAACAATCAGAAGAATGAGATAGCCAAGACCAGCCGCAAGCAAAGAACGAACTACGGCCGCGATTCGCGAATCCGTGTTCATCAATTCCGGCACGGCGAAACTGGCGATAAATCCCGCGACCGTCCCACCGATCGTTACCTGGTCCGGAATGATGAAGTGTCCGAAATCGACGAACGTAGCGACGATAACGATTGAAATAAAAACCCAATAAGCCATCGCCATTTGCCACGAAAAGGTTTGCCAGATGAGGAGAAAAAGCAGCCCGGTAAGCGATTCCACAGCGAAATAACGGAATGCGATTTTGCTGCCGCAGTTTGCGCAGCGGCCGCGCAACAGAAGCCAGCTAATCAATGGAAGATTCTGGTGCCAGAGGATCGGCTTTTTGCAATTCGGGCAAAAGGAGCGGCGCGGTCGATGGACGGAAAGATCGCGCGGCAGCCGATAAATGCAGACATTCAAAAACGAGCCGATGGTGGCGCCAAGAACAAATGCAAAGGCGCTGAAGAGAAACTGGTAAGGCGAATTGTCCATGCAATCACCCGGGGGTCCCGCTCCCGCGGGATGCACGACGCTCCATCAACCATGCGATCCAGATGCAGCTTTCGTAAAGCAGGCACATCGGAAGTCCCATTGCGATCAAAGTCAACAGGTCTGGCGCCGGGGCGATGATGGTCGCGAGAATAAGAATGAGCACAATCGCGTATGGCCTCGTGCGCGCCATGAATTTGTAGGTGACCAAACCGAAACGCACGAGCGCCAAAACCACCACCGGCAATTCAAAAGCCAGCCCGAAGCCGAGCGTAAATCGCGTTACAAAAGAATAATACTCCTGCACCGTCCAGGTCGGCGTCCAGCCCAGCGACTCAGTATCGCGGAAGAAGAAGAGGATTGTTTTCGGCAGCAACCAGAAATAACAAACCAACACGCCGAGCAAAAAAAGGGCGAAGCTGACGAAAATACCCGGGAGCAGAAAACGCTTCTCTACCGCGGTGAGTGCGGGGAGAACAAATTCCGCAAGGAAATAGAGAAGCAGCGGAAAAGAAAGAACGATGCCGGCATAAAAGGCGAGGTGAAGCGAAATGATGATGGAATCGGTGATGCCGAGAGCGCGCAGCGCACCGATTTTTTGATCGACATCGTGCAACGGCGCCTGCATCACGCGGACGAGTGTCGATCGAAATGCAAAGCAGATGACCATCGCCAACACCAGCGCGATGGACATCTTGACGATGGTCCAGCGCAGGTCTTCCAGATGCTCGAGGAATGGCTTCGAGGTTTCGCTTTCTGGAAGCTCGCGAAATCTAAAAATGTCCCGCAGCGACATTGGATCTAAAATCAGTCACGCGAGTCAAGTAAAAGGAACCCATGCACCGCCAGTTGTGCGCACATAGTTAACGTGTTGGCATCACGAACTTCGTTTTCGGCGATCATGCGCCGCAATTCCTCCGCGCTAAATGCGCGGCAATCGACAATCGATTCCGCTTCATCCCGCAAGCAGCCAGCAGACGACTCGACTGGCCGCACCAGGAAAAAGTAGCCGTGTTCGTCGGTAAATCCCGGCGACGAGAAATAATGACCGAGCGCCGTGACCTGGCCGTCCTTGGCCAATTCGTAGCCGGTCTCTTCCCGAAGTTCACGGAGCGCGACCGCTTCAATTTCGTTTTCTTTCCCCGCGCCGGAATCATCGATTTGGCCCGCCGGCATTTCCCAAATCGTGGTACGGATCGGCACGCGTTCTTGGCGAATGAGGACGATTTTTCCGTCGCGTGTCATCGGCGCGACGATCACCGCGGCTTTGCGGCGAACCACGGTCCAGGTCAAAGGACGCGGACGGGTTGGCGTGCGAACGTGGTCGGTTACGACTTCAAGATGCAAGTTCGCAAAATGGATTTCGCTGCCAACCGTTTCCCAACCGTATCGATCCTGGACAAGCTTGCTCCGCCTCACGCCGGAAGATTATGGAGCGAGAGATGAAAAGCGAATACTTAGGAAGGAACGGACGTCGGGGCGTCCGACTAATTCTTCGACGCGCTCGGAGATCGCGGCCTGCCTCCCATCAGCTGCCCGCGCCAGTGTTCGATTTGCGCTTCGACGTTCTCGGAGGAAGGCGCACCGATCGCGCACCGTGAGGCGAGTGAACGCCGGACGTCGAACACATTTGCAACGTCGGCATCGAACAATGGCGAAAGCTTTTTGAATTCCTGGCGAGGAACTTGGTTGAGGGGTAAGTTCGCTTCCGCGGCATGTGACACAAGTTTGCCGACAATCTCGTGCGCTTCGCGGAAAGGCGCTCCTTTCTTCACGAGATATTCCGCCAGATCGGTGGCAAGGAGATTTGGATCGCCCGCGGCCGCTTCCATGCGGTCGCGATGAATTTTGATTTCCGGCAACATTGCCGAAAAGACTTCCAGCGCAGCCCGAACCGTGTCGACCGAATCGAGAAGCGCTTCCTTATCTTCCTGCATATCGCGATTGTAAGAGGAGCGAAGCGCTTTCAACGTGGTCAAGATCGACATCAAGTTTCCGTAGAGCCGGCCCGTTTTGCCCCGCGTCAACTCGGCCATGTCCGGATTTTTCTTTTGCGGCATCAAACTAGAGCCGCCGGAGAAGGCGTCGCTGAACTCGATGAAGCCAAATTCGCTCGTGCTCCAGGTGATCAGATCTTCGCTCAAACGCGACAAATGCATTCCGACAATCGCAAGACAGAAAAGGAATTCGCAGGCAAAATCGCGATCGCCGACAGCGTCGAGACTATTCTGACTAACGCGCGAGAAACCAAGCTGACGCGCAATCGATTGGCGATCCAGGACGATGGTCGAGCCCGCGAGTGCGCCGGCCCCAAGCGGAAGAACGTCGGTCCGAATGCGGCAATCGCGCAGGCGTTCGACATCGCGCTCGAATGCTTCGATTTGGGCAAGCAGGTAATGCGAGAAAAAGATGGGCTGCGCCCGCTGCAAATGGGTGTAGCCCGGCATGACAACATCGACATGTTGTTCCGCGAGATTGAGCAACGCGGTTTGCAGTGAGCGAAGGCGGGCGCAGATCTCCATGATTTCGGCCTTCACATAAAGCCGTAGATCGAGCGCGACTTGATCGTTGCGACTGCGCGCGGTATGAAGTTTTCCTCCGGCGGCGCCAATCCGTTTCGTGAGGGCGGCTTCGATGTTCATGTGCACGTCTTCGAGCGATTCGTCCCACTGAAATTTTCCATTTTCGATGTCGCTTTGGATGGCGCGCAGCCCATTGTCGATCTTGTTCCGTTCGTCGGCAGAAATAACGCCGGCTGTGGCGAGCGCGGTGGCATGCGCGATTGATCCGGCGATGTCGTGGGGATAAAGCCGCCAATCGAACGAAACCGATGCACTGTAATGCTGTGCTACCTCCGCCATCGGCTTGTTGAATCGTCCCTTGCGCATCGGTTAGTCAGCCGGCTGGCTTCGCGTCACCGTAACGGAAACATAATCGGCATCAGGCAAAACAAATTTGCGTAGCTCAATCTCGACCTTTTCGATGGGAAACAATTGAAGCAGGTGCGACGCCATCCGGTCGGCCAGTGTTTCAATCAGTTTATCGGAGCAACCGAGCACAAATTTTTTGGTTTCTTCGCAAACCTTCGAATAATTCACTGTTTTTGCGATGTCATCTTGCAACCCTTCCGTCTGTTGCTGAGGCCAAAGCGTGATGCTCGCAGTCAAGCGCTGTGGGGCGGCACGTTCCTTTTCTGGAACGCCAACGCGCGCGGCCAGTTCCAGTTGATGGATGTGAATCCGATCGGAGAAAAAGTCTGGTTCGGCGGACATGGCGGAAATCAAAATCGCTGCGCCGCCGACTAGAGCAAATTCGTTTATGACGCCGCCTGATTTTATTTCGGTGCGAGCGAGGCAACGATCTTGTCGAAGCGCGGGTCGCCGCGCAATGGGTCCCAGAAGGGATGCAGGCGCAGTTGCCCATAGCTTAAGTACCCTGGAAGTTTCGTGGCGATGCTCAATTGTTCCAAGGCAAGATCCTTCTCGTCCGTCCACGCATAAATAAGCGCCAAATTTTGCACCAACAGCGGACCGACGATCGCATCTTTCGCCACTGGCAGTAACTCGGCTGCGCGGCGCCCTTCACGAATCGCGTCCTCCTTGTGACCCAGGGCCGCGTCAGCCATCCCGAGCGCGCAGAGGGCCTCTGCGTAGGCTGGTTGCTCGCGCACCAGCTTCGCCATTTCGTTACGCGTGCTGCTAAATGCAGCGCGCGCCGACGCTGTATCGCCCCTCATCTGAGCGACTATGCCTTCGCACCATACATGCGGAAACAGAATGGTTTCCCGGTGGCACCCATCGCTCGGCAGCGCAGCCAGGGCGCGAAGCGCGGCATCGAAATCGCGATCGTATAATGCTGCGTTAAGCCAAAGTTCCGCGATGTTTTTGGCTTGGCGAGAATCTTTGGCAAGGATCGCTTCGATCGTCGAGACCAGTGGGCGCACGTCGGCATGCCAGTGGAGCTCCATC
>QHRC01000110.1 GCA_003219995.1 Verrucomicrobiota bacterium | reverse complement strand
ATCGTTTCTGCAATCGGCCACGAGATCGATTTCACGATCGCCGATTTCGTCGCCGACCTGCGCGCACCGACGCCCAGTGCCGCCGCAGAGTTGATCGTGCCAGACATTGTCGATCTTCGCCGGCGAATCGAAGGGTGCGAACGCGCGGTTGCCCGTGAACTGCTCAAGCGACTGCGCGACGCACAGCAACAAATCGATGTCGGACGCGAAACTTTGCGCCGGTGCCTCGCCCACAAGATCGACAATTACAAGCGAGGTCTCGTCCACATCGCTCGCGCTCTGCACGCGCGCAGCCCAGCGCGTGAAATCGTCATGTGCCGCAATCGTTTTGTTGATCTACAGCGGCGCTTCGTTGCCTTGCCTGTGCGCGTTATCGAAAATGCAAAGCAACGTTTTGCTCGAATCGAAGGAATCCTGCGCGTGCTCGGCCCCGACGCAACATTGCGTCGTGGCTACAGCATCACCACGAATGAACGCGGCCAATTAATCCGTACGGTCGCGTCGATCCGTCCGCGCATGAAAATCCGCACCCGCGTCAGCGACGGCGAGTTCGGGTCTGAGACGTTGTAGCGGTGCTTGTACCAAGCACCGAATCTAAAAAATAGGCGTTTGACACAAACGCCTCTACAACATTTGGCAGGCGACACGCCTGCCACTACAACATCAGCGACGGCAAATTCGGCTCGGCGTGATCTACCGCAGATCACGTCGGTCGGCGCGATAAATTACTTAGGATCTACTACGGCTTATGGTGCCGGATTCGGATTTACTACGATGTTCGTAACTCCGAGCCAGCCATTGGCGCCGTTAGCCGTCGTGAAAATGTCGCCTGGCGCTCCACCGGAGGCAGCGTTGGGGCCGATAACCGTCAGGCTTGCCCCATCCACCTTTAGTGCAGCACCACTACTGCCGTCTGCGCGAACCACGATGGCAGTTTGCCCCTTCCAGACGCCGCCTATTGCACTCGAATCTTTTACATATGTGTGGGCTGATGCGGATGCAAAACCGTCTGCGATCATCGGCACAGATGGGTTGAAAGTATCGTTTAAGTGAAGCACATAAGCCCATTCATTTTCGCCGGCAGCAAGAGTGAGGGTAGGTGGCGATGTCGTAGTCGCATCCTGCTGCTCGTCAGGCGGACCGGGATTGCAGAATTTTGACCCACCGACGTAGAAAATCGCTTCAGATTTTATGTAAGTAGGGAAAAGTTGGCAAAAAGCGGCGTTCGACGTGGAGACGTCAGTGGTAGTGGGATTTCCAGTAGCGTCAAGAGTAGTGCTGGGATAGGTGCCATCGTGGTCGCTGGCGTAGAGCCTCAGTGCTATTGCGATCTGCTTCGCGTTCGACAATGCTTTAGTTTGCTTGCCCTTCTGTTGGACGGAGGTAAAGGCGGGCAGGGCGATGCTGGCCAGGATGGCGATAATCGTGATCACGACGAGCAATTCGATGAGGGTAAAAGCGGCAGACATTCGTTTTTTCATAGGAAGCAAGGTTTGTAAACCGCAACTATTCGCGACAAATGCATCGATAGTCAAGCTGAAAATGATGACTCTGGGGGCGCACGCGACCCTGGTGGGGCAAGCTTGTAGCGGTGGTTGTTCTCAACCACCGAATCTTATAAATAGGCGTTTGAGACCAAAGCGCCTCTACAGCCAATGCCTGAGACACCGCCCCGCTTGGACCAAATCTTCGCCGCTTACGATCCGCCGCTCTATTTCGTGACATTCAACACGCGCAATCGTCGAAAATTTCTAGCGAATGAAAGAGTCGGCCGCGCATTCATCCAATTTGCGCGTGACGCCGGACGCCGTGAAATTTGCGTAGGCAGGTACGTCATTATGCCGGATCACATTCACCTTTTCGTTCGCGGCAACGTGGACTTTTCGCTCACGCAATGGATCAGGGCTTTCAAGCGAACTCTCTCCAAAGCAATTGTGGCTGCGCCACCGCATTGGCAGCAGGGGTTTTTTGACCATTTGATCCGTCACAGCGAGAGCTATTCCGAGAAATGGGAATATGTGCGACAGAATCCTAGTCGCGCTAATTTGGTCGCGAATGCCAGTGAATGGCATGGCAAGGCGAGATCGCCAGACTCGAGGCGAGATAGTGTGTTGTAGCGGTGGTTGATCTCAACCATCGAACTTGGGTAAACAGGCGTTTGAGACCAAACGCCTCTACAAGCTTTCCAACTTAAACGCAACCGTGGCCAGCGGCGGCAGATGAATGAGAATGGAATGTTCGCGCCCCATCCATTGTCGATCTTCGCTCTGCGCCCCGCCGTAATTGCCGACGTTGCTGCCGCCGTAGGTTTCGGCATCGGTATTGATGATCTCACGGTAAAATCCGGGCGCAGGAACGCCGAGCCGGTAATCGTGACGCACCATTGGCGTCGCGTTGACAACAAACACAATCATTTCGCCAGCGGCCGATTTTCTAAAAAACGAGACGACGCTGTTGTCGGCATCATGAAAATCGATCCATTCGAATCCGTCATGACTGTCGTCCTGCTCCCACAAGGCAGGCTCGCGTTTGTAAGTGTAATTCAGATGTTGGACGAGACGTCGCAGTTCGTCGTGCCGCGGAAGTTCGGTCAAGTGCCAGTCCAGGCTTTGGTCGTGATTCCATTCGTGGCGCTGGCCGAATTCGCCGCCCATGAAGAGCAGCTTTTTGCCAGGCTGTCCGTACATCCATGCGTAAAACATTCGGAGATTGGCGAACTGCTGCCATTCGTCACCCGGCATTTTTGCAATGAGCGACCTTTTGCCATGCACCACTTCGTCGTGACTCAGGACCAGAATGAAGTGCTCCTGAAATGCGTAGATGAGCGAGAAGGTGATGTTGCCGTGATGAAAGCGCCGGTAAATCGGATCAAGACTCATGTATTGCAGGAAGTCGTGCATCCAACCCATGTTCCATTTGAAACCGAAACCGAGCCCGCCCAGATAAGTCGGACGCGACACGCCCGGCCAGGCGGTTGATTCCTCGGCAATAGTGATGATGCCTGGGAAACGCTCGTAACAAACTTCGTTGAAGCGCTTCAAAAAAAAGATCGCATCAAGATTTTCACGGCCGCCATAAACATTCGGGATCCATTGCCCCGCCTGGCGCGAATAATCGAGATAAAGCATCGACGCTACCGCGTCCACGCGCAGACCGTCGATATGATATTTGTCGAGCCAGAAGAGCGCGTTGCCGATCAGAAAATTGCGCACTTCATTGCGGCCGAAATTAAAAATGAGCGTGCCCCAGTCCTGATGCTCGCCCTGCCGCGGGTCCATGTGCTCATAGAGATCGGTGCCATCAAATTCCGCGAGCGCGTGTGCGTCTTTCGGGAAATGCGCCGGCACCCAATCCATAATCACGCCGATTCCCGCCTGGTGACATTTGTCGATGAAGTGACGCAATTCATCGGGCGTCCCAAAACGGCTCGTCGGCGCATAATAATTCGTGACCTGATAACCCCAGGATCCTTCAAACGGATGCTCGGCAATCGGCATCAGTTCGATGTGCGTGTAACCCATCTCGACCACGTACGGCAGGAGCGTCCCGACAAATTCGAGATAGCTCAGATGCCGGTTGCCCTCATCGGCGCGACGACGCCACGACCCGAGGTGCACTTCGTAAATGCTGATTGCGCTTTTCGGCCAATCGCGTTTGCGGCGCGAGTCCATCCACGCCTGATCGCTCCATACATAGCGCTCGAGATTGTAAACGAGCGAAGACGTCGATTTTCCGTGCTGATTAAAAAACGCGAACGGATCGCTCTTGAGCAAGAGCGCGCCGGAGTGAGTCCGGATTTCGAACTTGTAATGCGCGCCCTCCTGCAGGCCGGGCAAAAACACCTCCCACACGCCGCCGCCGATAAGTTTGCGCATCGGATTAACGCGGCCATCCCAGCCGTTGAAATCGCCAACCACACTGACCCGCTGTGCGTTCGGGGCCCACACAACGAAGTGAACGCCGGTTGTATCGCCGATGGTTCGCAAATGCGCACCAAACTTTTCGTAAATCTGCCAATGCTGTCCCTCGGCAAAAAGATGCAGATCGACCTCGCCAATGAGCGGGCCGTAACCGTATGGATCGCGCATCAGCGATTCCGATCCGTTCCAGTTCGTAAGACGCAGACGATAATCGAGATCGCGCGTCGCCGCCGGCACGCTCGCGCAAAAAAAACCGTCCCTATGAATCTTCTCCGCCGCGATTGCCTCCTTTGATTGCCGATCCAGCACGATATCGATCTTTTGCGCATCAGGACGAAAAGCGCGAATAAGAAGCCCGTCTTTCATCCGGTGAGGCCCTAGAATCCGAAACGGGTCGGAATGCGTTCCGGCAAGAAAGCTATTAAGCTCGTCGGGCGGCAATCCGGCGATTTCAAAAGGCTTCATGCGACCTCAACTTCCTACCTGAGCATTGTCATGTCGAGCGTGAGTCTCCCGCTACTGCGGGATGGCTGTTAATAATGAGAGATTGACTCGTTCGCTCCCGCTCACTCGGCTTCCAGCCTTCCCGTCCATGTCGCGGCTTGCCAAACCGCTCCATTCCTCGACTCCGCTCGGAATGACAAAAAGCGGACACAGTTTCTGTTTTGATTGCCTGCAAACGCGACGCATACTTTACATTATGAATCCGACGCCTCGCGACGGAGTTGACGAGCTCCTTCAGACTTACAGCGAGACCGGTGGCATTAATTATTTGGACGCCGCCGCCACATTACCGTCACGCCTCGCGATCGAGGCGAGTTGCGCCGAACTGATGAGTCTTATGTTTCCCGGCTTTCGCAGCGAGGCGCTCGTCAATTCCGGCGACTTGGCCGACGTCACGCGAAGTCGCATGAGGAGTTTGCATGCCCGACTTAGAACCGAGATTTGCAAAAGCCTCGGGAAACTTTCGTCGCGAGAAAAGGTAGAGGAAAAAGCAGAAGAAATTTTGTCCTCATTTCTGTCCCAGCTCCCGCAACTGCGCAAAATGCTCTGGACGGACATCGACGCCGCTTACGAAGGCGACCCGGCGGCAAAGAGTTACGAAGAAATCATTCTTGCCTATCCGGCCCTGGAGGCGATCGCGATCCAGCGAATGGCGCACGTATTATATATGAGGCAGCTGCCGTTGATCCCGCGCATCATGACCGAATGGGCGCACAGCCGCACCGGCATTGACATTCATCCTGGCGCACAAATTGGCTCACATTTTTTTATCGATCACGGAACTGGCGTCGTCATCGGCGAGACGTGCGAAATCGGGTCTCGCGTAAAATTATTTCACGGCGTTACTCTCGGCGCCCGCAGTTTTCAAAAGGACGAGCACGGCAAAATTAAGAAAGGCGGAAAACGGCATCCGAAAGTCGAAGATGACGTGACAATTTATCCGAACTCGACCATCCTTGGCGGCGAAACCGTGATTGGCGCAAGATCGACAATTGGCGGGAACGTTTTTCTTGTGCAAAGCGTTCCGCCCGATTCGCTCGTTTACTACGAGGAGAAACAGTTGCGCATCGTGCCCAAGCGACCGCACAAGGCGGCTGAGCCGAGCGGCGCATTCCTTGGATGATTTATTTCGATTACAACGCGACTACTCCGCTCTGCGACGAAGCGCGCGACGCGATGTTGCCTTACTTGGGCCGGCATTTCGGAAATCCATCGAGCGTTCACACCGCCGGACGCGAGGCGCGTGCGGCGATTGACGATGCTCGAGACAAGGTTTCCTCGCTTCTCCACGTCAAGCCTAACGAAATAATTTTTACGAGTGGTGGGACTGAGTCGTGCAATCTGGCGGTGCTTGGACTGGCGAAATGTTCGAGCTCGCCCGGCGGACATGTGATTTCGAATAAAGCCGAGCACCATGCAGTTTTGAACGCGTTCGAGTATTTGGAAGGTCGCGAAAATTTCGAAGTGACGTGGCTGGACGTTTCCCAGGATGGAGTTGTCGATCTTGAACAGCTGGCTCGTGCGATTCGTCCGGAAACAAGACTGGTTTCGATTATGGCGGCCAATAACGAAACCGGCGTGATCCAGCCGATTCGTGAAATATCGGAAATTTGCCGCGCGCATGGTGTTTTGCTGCATAGCGACATGGTGCAATCATTCGGCAAGATCGACATCGATATGTCGCTGGTCGATGCCGCGAGCTTCGCCGCACACAAATTTTATGGACCGAAAGGTTCCGGATTTCTTTTTCTCCGCAGTGGATTGTCCCTCCAACCGATCATGTTCGGTGGCGCGCACGAGAATGAGCGGCGTCCGGGAACAGAAAATGTCGCGGCCATCGCCGGCGCGGCGGCAGCGGCTGAATTCGCTTTGCGCGATCGTCGAGCGGCCCAAGATCGACAATTGCATTTGCGCGATGGTTTGTGGAGATCGATCGCGGAAAGTGTTCCCCAAGCGCAGCAAAATGGTGATCAAACGCGCCGGCTTGCCAATACATTGAACGTCAGTTTCATCGGGCTGGACTCCGCAATGCTCTTGATCGCGCTCGATCTAAAAGGCGTTTGCGCCTCGAGTGGTTCCGCGTGCATGGTCGGCTCAGTAGCCGCATCGCATGTTTTGCTCGCAATGGGATTGCCGATGGAACGCGCCCGGTCGGCGGCCCGTTTCTCGTTAGGCAAGCAAACAACTGCGGAGGAAATCGAGGCTGCCGGTAAAATAATCGCGCAGATTGTCGAGCGATTGACGAAAAGAACAAGCGACTCATATGCGGTTGCTTAAGCAGCTTGAACTCGCGTTTGAAAAATCGACAATTGCAGCCAGCCGCGGGGCTGCCTCGATAATTGCAGGGCGGGCGCTCCGCCTGCCAAATCTTGAAAAGACGGCAACCGGGGCGGTTGCCCTACAATTTCAACCTGGACGTGATTGTGCGCTGGAAGTCCAAGCAGGTCATCTTTTGCACACCGCAGGCGCGGGCCGCATCGCGAGCGAAGTTCGTGTGGAATGGAATCCGCGTCTAAAAAGCGCTGCTGGGCGCGCTGATTATCGCGCCAAATTGGTCTCGCTAAATCCACGCCTTGCTCAACACGGAGAAGTGGAAATCGGTCGCACGCTTCGTCATGAGCTTGCGCATCTTCTCGCGCAATTTCGGGCCGGCCGGCGTCGCATTTTGCCGCATGGAGCTGAATGGCGCGAAGCGTGCCGTGATCTCGGTATTGCTGATGAGACACGCTGTCACGCTCTGCCGTTCCCAACGAAAAGTTACGCCGCCCGTTTGATGTATCGATGTCCGCATTGCCGTCAGGATTTCCCGCGCGTGCGTCGTGCCCGGCGCGCTGTCGCGTGTCTCGCCTGTTGTCGCGCATACAATCGCGGCGAATTCGACGCGCGCTTCAAACTGCGACTCTGTAGCGGCGGTCTATGACCGCAGGAATCCAAGTCGGCGCTCATTGGAGCGCCGCTACAGTTCGACTTCGCTCCTTGCGCTTTTCTCGCCGCGCAATTTTGCCTGGATGAACCTGTCGATGTTGCCGTCCATCACTTCCTGCACGTTGCTCGTCTCGGCCCCAGTCCGGTGGTCTTTCACCATTTGATACGGTTGAAACACGTACGACCGAATTTGACTGCCCCAGGCGATGTCCGGCGCGCTTTTTGTCCTGCTCAATCTGGTAAAGTTTCGCTTTCAACATTTTGAGGCCGAGCTCGCGGTTGCGACCCTGGCTGCGCTCGGCCTGACAGGCGACGATGATGCCAGTCGGCTTGTGCAGAATGCGCACGGCGGTTTCCACTTTATTGACGTTTTGCCCGCCTTTGCCGCCACTGCGAAAGGTCGAGATCTCGAGATCTGCCGGATTAATTTCGATCGGAGCGGAGTCGGCGATTTCCGGGACAATGTCAACACTGGCGAATGAAGTGTGGCGCCGCTTGTTCGCGTCGAACGGCGAGATGCGCACCAGCCGATGCACGCCACGCTCGGTTTGAAGATGACCGTAAGCGTACTCACCGCTCACCAGCAGGGTCGCGGACTTGATTCCCACTTCCTCGCCGACTTGGAGATCGACAATCTGCGATCTGAAATCGTTGCGCTCGATCCAGCGCTGATACATGCGCAACAGCATATCGGCCCAGTCACAGGATTCCGTGCCACCGGCGCCCGAGTGAATCGTGACGAAGGCATTCGCGCTATCGTTTTCGCCAGATAAAAATTGGCGCAGCTCAAATTCCTCCAGCTTATGAACGAGCCGATTATGTTCGGCTGCGACTTCATGCTCCGCCTGCAAACGATGTGCGTCGTTCTTTTCCTCGGACGCGAGTTGCTGCAAAGCCTCGAAATCTCCGATCTCGCGTTCCAGTTCGAAAAACGGATTGATAAGGGAACGCAAGCGCGAGACTTCATCGACATCGGTCTGGGCGCGTTCGCGATTCGACCAAAAATCTGGCGCGGTCATGCGCGCTTCCAGCGCACTTAACTCGTGTTGCAGTTTCGAGACGTCAAAGAAACCTCCGTAAATCACGGATGCGCGATTTCAAATATTCAGCATCGACGGTGGCAAGCTCGTTAGCCATGGCGAAAGATAATTCGTAGACCGCGAGATGCAAAGGTAGGAGCGATTGACCCCAATCGTCCGCGGGCAGTTCGGTGAACCGCCCCTACCTGTGCGCGGATTCTTTTTTCTTGCCGCTTTGCGTCGGCTCGAGACGAAAAATGGTTTCGCCTTCCTTCATCAGATCGAGACGATCTCGCGCGATCGTTTCGAGATAAGTCGCATCCGTCTGGAGCAAGGTGACCTCACGAGTCTGTCGCGCGAGCAAAATCTTCTGCTCGTTTACCTGGGCCTGCAGATTGTCGATCCCGGCGCGGCTTTGCATCAGTTTTTTGTAAGGCGGAACAAATAAACTCACGATGACAAGCCAGATCGCGATGAGGAGTAATGCGCCGAGGATGCGATTCAATCGCTGCCAAATGGTGGCTTCGCGACGCGCACGGAGATCGCCGTAGGTCTGCTCCACGTCACTGCATCTTACCGCCATAAACCGCTTTGTCATCAAGTTCCTCAGCAATCCGGAGGAGCTGATTGTATTTCGCGATTCGATCGGTGCGGCAGAGCGAGCCGGTCTTTATTTGACCGGCGTTTGTCGCCACAGCGATGTCGGCGATGGTTGTGTCCTCGGTTTCGCCCGAGCGATGACTGATCACGGCAGTGTAATTATTTTCCTTGGCCAGATCAATCGCAGCCAACGTTTCCGTGAGTGTGCCGATCTGATTGACCTTGATCAAAATTGAATTTGCCACGTGTTCGGCAATTCCTTTGCGCAAAAATTCCACGTTGGTGACGAAAAGATCGTCACCGACCAGTTGGACCTTATCGCCGAGACGCGCGGTCAATTTCTTCCAACCATTCCAGTCGTTTTCCGCGCAGCCGTCCTCGATCGAAATGATCGGAAAACGCGCGCAAAGATCGACATAGTACTCAATCAACTCTTCAACCGTGCGTTTCGCCCCGTTCGATTTCTTGAAAACGTAAACGTTGCGCTCCGCATCATAAAACTCGGAGGCGGCAGGATCGAGCGCGATGAAAATTTGTTCGCCAAGTTTGTATCCCGCTTTCTTGACCGCGGTCGCAATCGATTCGAGCGCATCTTCGGCAGAGTCGAGTTGTGGAGCAAATCCGCCTTCATCGCCAATCGCGATGGAAAGATGTCGATCTTTTAAGACGGACTTGAGCGTGTGAAAAACTTCTGCGCCGTAACGCAGCGCTTCGGCAAAAGTCGGTGCGCCCTGCGGCATGATCATGAATTCTTGAAAATCGATCGGGGCATCGGAGTGCGCGCCACCGTTTAAAATATTCATCATTGGCACTGGCAAAACCTTCGCGTTCTCTCCACCGAGATAGCGAAAGAGAGAAAGGTTCCCTGCTGCAGCCGCGGCATGCGCGACGGCAAGCGAAACGCCAAGCAGCGCGTTTGCACCCAGGTTTTTCTTGTTCGGTGTTCCGTCAAGCTCGATAAGTTGATTGTCGATCTTCGCCTGGTCGCGCGCGTCCCGCCCTTTTATCGCAGGCGCGATTTTGTCATTTACGTTTGCGACCGCGCGGGTCACGCCTTTGCCGCCAAAGCGTTTCTTGTCGCCGTCGCGCAATTCCCATGCTTCATGCTCGCCGGTGCTCGCTCCGCTCGGCACCGCCGCACGGCCGAGCGTGCCGCTTTCAAGCCGCACATCGACTTCGATCGTCGGATTACCGCGCGAATCGAGAATCTCGCGCGCGACTACCGCCTGGATGCCGGTCTTTCTCATAAAATGATTTGTCCGGTGGAAAATAAGAGCGCGCTTATCATGCGTTGCTTTCCGCGTTCCGCAATCCGCAATACAGTTCTTACTGGCAATCCCGGCGAGTGCGGGTACGCTGGCCGATGAATCCTTTCGCGCGGCTTGCTGCGATCGGGCTGTTGATTAGCTGCTGCGCTGTGATCGGCGCCGAGCCGGTGCGCCTCCCCGCCGATCAGCTTGCCCGGGCAATCAAGAACGATTTGATCAGCATTCCCACGCCGGGCGAACTTTTCGCCGCGCTCGAAAAACCGGGGAAGCCGAATTGGTCCGGCCAGTATCGCGCCCCGATGCCGATGACCTATCGGAACCGGGCACAGATTGCATTAAACCTCGGCGGCTTGATTGCCGATGGCTTTATCGCGGTTGAAGCCAAGGATAGCCAGCAGGTCAAGAACATCGGCTCCGATATCATCAAGCTGGCAAAAGCGTTGGGCGTAAGTGAGAACCTGCTCCGCCGCGGTAACAGCTTGAACGAATTTGCCGAGAATGATGAATGGGATGTGTTGCAGGAGGAACTCGAAGCAACCCAAAACGAAGTGAAAACATCCATGCAAACGCACCGCGACCAGGATCTGGTAATTCTCGTCACTGTCGGCGGATGGGTTCGCGGCACACAGGTAGTCAGCGCCGCGATCATGCAAAATTACGATGAGCGCAGCGCAAAAGTTTTGCGCCAGCCGGCGCTCGTCAGCTTCATCCACTCGAAGATCAACGATATCTCGCCGGGACTACGGGCCGAGCCGCTGGTTAAAGATGTAAACGAACAACTGATGGACATCGAGAAGCTCGTCTCTTTCCCGCCGGGCAAGTCGCCCAGTGTGGATGAGGTGCGTAAAGTCAACGCGGCGGTTGGGAAGGTGATGGAAGAACGGACGCAAAATGAGATGGCGTTCGCTCATTTTATTGTCGATCTTTCTCTTCGCGGCCAGCCCGTGCGCGCGGGCCGAGAGGGACAGTGAAGTGGAGGCGCGCAAAACCGCGCTCGATCTGGCCGGCGCATTTACAAATGACGGATTCAAAATGCGTGACGGTCATTGGTGCGGAACGATCAAGCCGCACGAGCTTGCCCTTATCGCGGTAAATTTGTATGCGGGTAATCAATATTGGTTTTCGGTCGGCGCGATTGATCCGGCGAAAAAGATCGCAGTCAATCTTTACGATGAGGCCGGGAAGCAGGTCGCGACCGAAAATTACAACTCGGGCGAAAAAGCCGCAGCCGGATTTTCACCAACGAACAGCGGCCAATACTTCGTTTCCATCGATTTGGTTGAAGGCGCGGCCAGCAGCTTTTGTCTGGTTTATTCTTACAAGTGAGGCGCAGGCGCACGTGAGGCGCAGGCGCACGATTTAGTGTCACCGGGTCCTTTTTCAATCGGGCTCATTTGCATCACCAACTGGCCTTTTGCGCTGCCGTACGTTTGCTAGGATCAGAGTGGTCCGGCAATGATTTCACTTCAGATATTTTACGAGGGCAGCGTTCAGGGTGTGGGCTTCCGATGGTCGGTGCGGCACATTGCCAAAGGTTTCGATCTGACCGGTTGGGTGCGCAACCTGACCGACGGCCGGGTTGAGCTTCAGGTGAATGGCGAGGAAAAGGAAATCCGGGCGTTTTTGGATGCGATCATGCAAAGCGAACTGGGCGCACACATTCGCAAGCAAACCGAAACGAAGTTGGAAAAACCGATGGCCGGGCACGGCTTTGAAATTCACCATGAGTGATGCGGCGGTCACAGTCAGTGGACTAACAAAAGTTTTTCCGGTTCCGTTCCATCGAGAGCCGGTCATCGCGGTGCGCAATCTCGATCTTCGCATCGAACCGGGCGAAGTTTATGGATTGCTCGGGCCAAACGGTTCCGGAAAAAGTACAACGCTCAAAATCATTCTCGGCCTGGTTTCGCCTACGCGCGGACGAACAGAAATTTTCGGACGCGACAGCAGTTTGGTCGAAAGTCGTGAAGCCGTCGGCTTTTTGCCGGAGAACCCATACTTCTACAAATACCTCACTGGGGAAGAGACGCTGCGCTTTTTCGGAAAACTCTGCGGGCTTAGTGGCTCCCGATTGAGAGAACGCGCCGACCAATTGCTCGAGCTGGTTGGCCTAACGAATGTACGCAGTCGGCGCCTGAGCACATATTCCAAAGGCATGTTGCAGCGCATCGGCCTCGCCCAGGCGCTGATCCACGAACCGAAGCTGGTCGTGCTGGACGAGCCGACCGCCGGTGTCGACCCCGCCGGCTCGTGCGACATTCGTAATTTGATTGTCGATCTTAAGCGGCGCGGAATTACCGTGCTGCTTTCATCGCATCTTCTCGCGCAGGCGCAGGAAATCTGTGACCACGTCGGCATTCTGGCCAACGGCGTGCTGGTGCGCGAAGGACGACTCGAGGAATTGATCGCGATCGAAAATCGGACTGAGCTCGTTCTGGAGAACGCTTCCGACGCGCTCGTCGATCGGATCAACGCGCTGGCAACAAGTTCAAACGCAAAATTGATCGCGCGCCGAAGATCGACGACCACCCTTGAGCGGCTATTTCTCGACGCGACCAATAATCCGAAAGAGAAATCATGACGTTCGCGGCTGTCCACTGGCGCATTGTAACGGCGCTTGTACCGAGCGCTGAAATTAACGAAACAAATGCTTGGCACAAGCGCCTCTAGAACTGCAAAAGCAAATGAGCAACAAAACCGCCGGCATTAATCGGCACCGATCTTTTTCTCTGGCGCGAGTTTTCGCCATTACGACAAACACGCTCACTGAACTGACCCGCCTGAAAGTTTTTTATATCCTGCTCATTTTCGCGCTGCTTTTGATCGGCAGTTCGGTCTTCATGGCACGCCTCACTTTTCAACAGGAATTCCAGATTCTGAAAGACGTATCGCTCGGCGCGATGTCGATCTTTACCTCGTTGCTCGCGATCATTGCGACCGCGCGTCTCATTCCACAGGACATCGAAGACCGTACCGTTTACACAATTCTGGCCAAACCGGTGCCGCGCTTTGAATACATCGTGGGTAAGCTCACCGGGGTGCTCTTGCTTCTCTCCATCAGCATGCTCGTCATGAGCGCGATGTTTCTCGCCGTGCTTTATCTGCGCGAACAAACCGTGTTGCACGAAACGCTGCGCCAAATGTCGGCCGCGCCACGCGAGCAGATCGACGATGCATTGCGCGCCATCCGCTCTTCCGCTCTCAACATCGACATCTTACCCGGCATCGTCATCATTTATCTGAAGGCATGTTTGCTCGCGGCCCTGACGCTTTTTGTTTCCACATTTGCGACCACGAACATCTTCACAATCGTCGTGATGGTTGTCATTTACTTCATTGGGCATTTGCAAGCGACGGCGCGGGAATATTGGCTGCAAGAGCACAGCACCGGCTGGATGACGCGCGCGTTCCTCGCCCTCGTCGCGCTAATCTTTCCAGATTTGCAAACATTCAATCTGGTCGATGATATCGTTGTCGGCGCAGCCATTCCGCTGGGATTGGTAGCAAAAACGGTCGTGCTCGGCGTCTTTTATACGACGATCTACACATTTCTGGCCGCGTTCGTTTTTTACGGGAAGGAATTATGATGCGCTTCGTCTGCCGCGCCGCAGCTCTGCGAAGGCCGGTGCTCGTGATCGCGATGGTCCTGGCCTTTGGAGTGATGAAACTTCCAACTGAACGGGCGCTTTTCGTGCAACATCGACAATTACATTTTCGCGACGTCGAATTTAATCTCGATCTACGAGAAAAGATCGGACAACTCGGTTTCATCGCCGCGCTCAGTGGATTTCGCTCGATCGTTGCCGATGCTCTTTACATCCAAGCGCACGTCGCGTGGGAGCGAACGGAATGGGGTCGCGTCCTTTTGTTGTTCCGCCAGATAACAACGTTGCAGCCGCGCGCGATTTTGTTTTGGGACATGGCTGCATGGCACATGGCCTGGAACGCGAGCGTGGCAGCCATGAACGATCAGACCCAGCCACGCCTGGCCCTGCGCGTCAAGGCGCAGCGGGAATATTTCGCTCTGGGCAAGGATTTTCTCGAGCGCGGGATAAAAAATAATCCGGAGAAACCGCAGCTTTATGATGCGCTGGCGCGGCTTTACAAGGAAAAATACGAAGATCACGCGAGCGCTTTCGAATTTTATGCGAAGGCGGCCGTATTGCCCGGCGCGTGGAGTTATGAAAAACGGTTCGCGGCCTACGAGCTTTCGTATTGCGAAGGCCGCGAGCGCGAAGCATACGAACGTCTGCGTCAGCTTTATGACGCGGGCAAAAACGAGCGGCTGCCAACACTGATCACGCGACTGAAGTTTCTCGAGCAGAAATTGAACATTCCTAACGAGCAACGGATTCCTGAAAATGCGCACTGAAGCTTGTAGAGACCTCTGTCTCCAGCGGCAGTTCCAATTAAAAAGCTTCTGCCGCCAGTGACGGCGACAGCTCCAAAAAATGCGCTTCGCGATTTTCAGTGACATTCATGCCAATCTCGAGGCGCTCGACGCCGTCCTGAAGGACGCGCAAGAGCATCACTGCAAGCACTTTGTTTGTCTGGGCGACGTCGTCGGTTATAATGCCAATCCTCACGAGTGCATCAAACGCATTCGTGACTTGGACTGCCCCATCGTCAAAGGCAACCATGACGAACAGGCTTCGTTGATCGAATCCTCGCGCGACTTCAATGAACTGGCCGAGCGCGCTATCCAATGGACGCGCGACCACCTCACGGCGGAGGATAAAATGTGGTTGCATGACCTGCGCTTGCAGCGGCAAGTGCAGGATTTTACCATCGTGCATGCCACGCTCGATACACCGGCACAATGGGGGTATGTCTTTAATAATCTCGACGCGGCTGCGAGCTTTACTTATCAGCACACGACCGTTTGTTTCTTCGGCCACACCCATATACCAATGGCCTTTATCCGCGATGACGGCGTCAGACGTGTCAACATGGAACTGCTCCGCATCGAAACGGGCAAAAAGTATTTCATTAATACCGGCAGCGTCGGTCAACCGCGCGACTCCAATTGGCGGGCCGCCTACTGCATTTATGACGTAGAGAACAACGTCGTCGAGCAGCGCCGGGTTAAGTACAAGCTCGCCACCGCGCAAAAGAAAATCATCAAAGCTGGTTTGCCTCCATTGCTCGCAGAACGCCTTGCCCTTGGCCGATAGGATCGACAATCCGGCCCCTGACTTTTAACTTCTCTCCCCTGAAGAAGATATTGATCATCAAACCGAGCTCGCTCGGCGACGTTGTGCATGCTTTGCCCGCAGTCGCGTTGGTTCGGGATGCGTACCCCGAAGCAGAAATCACCTGGGTGATCAATCCGGAATTCGCCCCCTTGCTCCGAGGAAATCCCGATGTCGACCATATCCATGTTTTTCCGCGCGGCGAATTTCGCGGCCTGGGTGCGCCGCGCAGCTTGCGACCGTGGTTGAAGATAACGAGACAACTCCGGCCCGATCTTGCTCTTGATTTTCAGGGGCTACTGCGCAGCGCGTTGATCGGAAAAATTAGCGGCGCGAAGGAAATTTATGGAATGAGCGATGCTCGCGAAGGCGCACGCTGGTTTTACCATCGCGTCGCGAAGGTCAATCGCCACCACCACGCGGTCGAGCGTTATGTTAAACTCGCGGAATGCGCTGGTGGCACCGTCGGTACGGCGCTTCGTTGCCCGTTTCCGACTGGCGATATGCTCCCGCGTTTTGATGAATACCCGCCCTTTATTTTGTTGCATCCATTCGCCCGCGGCGACGGCAAATCACTCTCGAATGGAACGATCGAGGAATTTTGTCGCGCCTTCGCACCTACGCGCGTCGTGGTCGTCGGCCAATCCAACCGCAAAATCGACACGCTGGAAAATTGCATTGAGTTGACTAACCAAACCTCACTCCTGCAATTGATTCGACTGATTCGCGTTGCGTGTTTCATCATCAGCGTGGACAGCGGCCCGATGCACATCGCCGCCGCGGTCACTGATCGCTTGTTGTCGATCCACACCTGGACCGATCCGCGCCGGGTCGGCCCTTATAATCCTGACGCCTGGGTATGGAAACACGGAAAAATTCTTCGCGTCAGCCAACTGGAAACAACAAAGCTCCGCCGACACGGCCGCCGCTTCAAAACCAAAGACGTTCCCGCGCTCGTCGAACTCATCCGCCCCTTTGTACCCATCGACCCGATGCTCGCTTAACGTTTGGCGTTCGGATCATCGCGCAGCGTTCCGATGTAGTCGCCATTTGCTCGTATTCCATCTGCACGAGGAGGCCGATAAGACTCGCCGGACATCGGACATTGACCTATCAACGCAAAATGTGATAACGC
>QHRC01000109.1 GCA_003219995.1 Verrucomicrobiota bacterium | reverse complement strand
CGGGTTGAAAATCATTTATCTGAAGATGGGGTATCGCGCGGACCTCTCCGACTTGGGCGCGCCCGATTCGGTAAACCGCACCCGGCATTTGAAATTTGGCGTCGGCCAGAAGATTCGGGCTCCGGATGGACGCGAAAGCCGCGTGCTAATTCGCGAGACGTGGGACACCGACATTGTTCCCGAGCTAAAACCGCAGGCCAACGAAATCGTGGTTTATAAGACGCGATTCAGCGGGTTCTACGAAACCGACTTGGATGCGACGCTGAAAAAGTTGGGGATCAAATACCTGATCGTCACAGGCGTAACCACGAGCATATGCGTGGAGTCGACTGTGCGAGACGCGATGTTCAGGGATTATCTTTGTGTTTTGCTCAGAGATTGCATGAGCGAGCCCGTCGGCCAAGATTTGCCGAGAACAAACCACGAAGCTTCGCTCCTAAACGCCGAAGTATTATTTGGCTGGGTTTCGGATTCAGAGCAGTTTGTAAAAGCTTTTCCTGCTAAGACTGCGAAAGCCGATCGATAAAAATGGTTGCCGACCCTGACCTCTGATCCTATGCCTTCTTCCTTTATCGGCGGATGCGCTTGCGGCGCGATTCGCTACGAATGCAACGCGGAGCCGACCGCGATGTTTAACTGCCATTGTCGGGACTGCCAACGCGCCACTGGCACTGCGTTTTCGGCTGTGGTCTATGTGCCGGCGAAAGCCTTCAAAATCACTAAAGGCGCGCCGCGTTATTATTCCACTTCAAGCGGGGCCGTCGGTCACAATAAGCGTGGCTTCTGCGCAGACTGCGGTTCGCGGCTCTTCGGCGGTGGCGCCGATAAAGGACAGGGCATTAACGCCGCAAGCCTGGACGATCCAACCTTATTCAAGCCGCAGTGCATATATGGACATCCGACGCACAGCCGTGGGACCAAATGGACCCGAAGCTGCCGAAGTTCGAGACTTACGCGCCATCTTAACTCGTGCTCCTGCTCTTGCTCGTGATCGAAGAGGAAGTGTCCACAGATTGCGCAGATTAGCGCAGACGAATCGGAAATCTGTGTAAATCCACGTAATCTGCGGATACAAAGTCGTTGTATTGGACTATGGACAAGCCGTTCGAGAGCTTACGCGCGCCAGAACCCGTGGGCGCGTTCCCGCACGCAAAGCGCGTCGGCAATTTTCTGTTTCTTTCCGGCATTGGCCCGCGCGTCCGTGGCAGCAAAGAAATTCCGGGCGTCACGCTCGATGCTGCGGGCAATATTGTGAGCTACGACATCGAAAAACAATGTCGCGCTGTGTTCGAAAACGTTCGCCTCGTGCTCGAAGACGCCGGCGCGCGTTGGAACGACATCGTCGATGTTACGGTTTTCCTCACCAACATGAAAAAGGATTTCCCAATCTATAACAGACTTTACGCCGAATATTTCGCTGGCGATGGCAAACCGAACCCGACGCGCACAACGGTTGAAGTCACGGCATTGCCGACTCCGATTGCAATCGAGCTCAAGGTTATCGCCGCGCTCGAAAAATAATCTAATCGCGGATTATGCAGATGAAACGGAGTCAGAATCGGTCACGATTACGATCATGAGCACGAGTACGTCGTTTCGCGTCATTGCCGCAGACCATACCGGGATAACGGTGGGTAATCTCGAACGCTCTCTAGCTTTCTGGCAGGAAATTCTCGGTTTCAAGCTTTCGCATCGAGCGCATCATGCCGGTGATCTCGCCAGTGAAGTCACCGGTGTGGCCGGTGCCGAGATTTCGCTCGCCGTTCTAAAAGGTTACGGTCACAAGATTGAATTGCTCGAATACATTGCACCGCTCGACCGAAAACATGTCGATCTAAGACCGTGCGATGTCGGATCGGTGCACGTCGCCATGACAGTAGATAATCTGGACGCCGTGCTGAACGCGATAGCAGCGTCCGGTTGGCAGGCGGCTGGTAAACCGCAAACACTCAAATCCGGTCCGAACGCCGGAAAACGCGTCGTTTATGTTCGCGATCCTGATGGAACAACAATCGAGTTCATGCAGCCGCCGCCTGAGATCGGACACCCGGCTACTTAACATCGGAGATCTGCCATGCCCCATCGCCCTGGAACGGCGAGGCAATGGGAAGGCGATCTGGCGAAGCGAAGATCGCTTTCCGCCTCGCGCTCGCACTATTGATGTGAGATAAGATTTGCGCACTTTGTGCGTGATAGAAACTATGCCCGCGGAAACCAAATCCGATTTGCGACTTGAGATCGCGCATGTCTTGTTCGTTGACATTGTTGGTTACTCCAAGCTCCTTATCAATGAGCAGCGCGAGTCGCTCGAGGAACTAAATCAAATTGTTCGCGGCACGGATGCCTTTCGGACCGCGGAATCCGCTGGCAAATTGACGCGGCTCCCCACCGGCGACGGCATGGCTCTGGTTTTTTCCAACGCTCCGGAGGCTCCGGTGGAATGCGCGCTCCAAATCAGTAAGGCATTGAAGGACCGTCCAGAACTTCGAGTGCGAATGGGTGTCCACAGCGGGCCGGTCAGTGGCATCACTGACGTGAACGACCGATCAAACATTGCCGGCGGCGGCATTAATATGGCCCAACGCGTTATGGATTGTGGCGACGCCGGCCATATTCTTTTGTCGAAAAGGGTCGCGGAAGATCTCGCTCAATACCGACACTGGCAGCCGTACTTGCATGATCTCGGCGACTGCCAGGTAAAGCACGACGTCACCGTTTCAGTGGTAAATCTTTACACCAATGAAGCCGGGAATTCGGCCTTGCCGGCAAAGTTCGCGATCGGCCAACGAGAGAAAGTCTCGCCAAGGCCGGCCAGTGTAGCTCCCACCGGGCAATTGAAACCCTGGTTCATCGGCGTCGCCGCGCTTGCGGCCATCCTCCTGGCCGGAGCGATATGGTTCTTTGCACGCCAGAACGCAAAGACAAATGCTGCGACCAATACTCCGGCGCTTACTACTGCCGCCAATACGCGAGTCGCAAGTCCCGCTCCCGCCATCGAGAGCAAATCGGTTGCCGTCTTGCCATTCGAGAATTTGAGCTCCGACAAAGAAAATGCCTTTTTTGCGCAGGGAATTCAGGACGAGATCATTACCACGCTTTCGAAAATTAGTGGTTTGAGAGTCATCTCGCGCACTTCAACCGCCCGCTACAAAAGCGCACCGGAGAATCTGCCTGAGATCGGGCGCGAGTTGCGCGTCGCCAATATCCTGGAAGGCAGTGTGCAAAAGTCTGGCGATCGCGCGCACATTAATGTTCAGCTTATTCAGGCAGAGAGCGACGCGCATCTTTGGGCCCAAAGTTACGATCGGCAATTAACCGATATCTTCGCGGTTGAGGCTGAAGTGGCAAAACGAATTGCTGATTCTTTGAGCGCCACTCTCTCCCCGCAGGAAAAAGCACGCGTCGAAACCAAACCGACGGACAACGCCGACGCCTATGTCCTCTACTTGCGGGCGCGCGACTACCAAACGCGACCTGACAACTTGCTCCAGGATTTTAAAACCGCGGTCAGCCTCTTTGAACAGGCGATTGCTTTCGATCCCAATTTCGCTCTCGCTCACGCACGGCTCTCCGCCTCGACGAGTAATATCTACCATTTTTTTGAACCGATCGAAGCACGAAAGCAAAAAGCTCACGCCGAGGCTATGGAGTCTCTGCGTCTCCAGCCAAACCTTGGCGAAGGCCATCTCGCGCTTGGGCTTTATTTTTACTACATGGAAGCGAATTACGACGCGGCGCTGCATGAGCTCGATCTCGCGGCTCGTGCACTTCCGAACGACGGTGACGTCGGTCTCTACATCGCCGCAATCCAGAGACGACGAGGGCATTGGGCCGACGCGATCGCTGCATACCAGCACGCGGAAACGATTGATCCGCGCAATTCGGTAATGCTTTATGATGCCTCCCAGACCTATTTTGGGCTGCGCGATTGGCAAACCGCCGCCGAGCGGATGGACCGGGTCCTCGCGCTCTTTCCGGATTCTTTCAACGTCAAAATACAGCGCGGCTACGTGGAGTTTTTCTCAAAAGGAAGCACCGGTCCGATCAAAGCCGCGCTCGAGAGTCTTCCGGCAAACCTCGACCCTGACGGAGTGGTCACCTTCGGCCGCTGGGATGTAGCCTTGATCGACCGCGATCCCGCTGCCGCTGCAAAAGCGCTTGCTTCTTGTCGCTTGGACACGATCACCTCGCAGACCGGAGTGCCGCTCCCGAAAAGCTATTTGCAAGGGTGTATCGATCTCGTCCGTGGTGACGCAGCTCAGGCGCAGGCCGGTTTTGAAGCCGCGCGACCGGCACTCGAAACGATGGTAGCCGACAGTCCACAGGACGCGAGCCGACACGCTCAGCTCGGACTGCTTTACGCGTTTATGGACAGAACGTCAGATGCGCTGCGCGAAGGACGCCGCGCCGTCGAGTTGAAGCCAATTTCGAAGGACGTGATCGAGGGCGCTGTGGTCCAGGTTTTTCTCGCTTTGATCTACGCGCGCACGGGCCAGCCGGACGAGGCCATTCCTCGAATCGAACGACTCCTGACCAGTCCTTTCGCAGTCGATTACTGCGATGACAGTATTACCCTTTCCGATTTGCGAACGCGCTGGGAGTGGGACCCGCTGCGTAAAGATCCGCGTTTCCAGAAAATCATCGCCGGACCGGAACCAAAGACAGTTTACTAGCGATATCTTCGCGCACTGGTCAGATAACCAACGAAACCAATCGCAGATATTGCTAATGAAATGGAGAGATGCTCGCTATCGCGTCCCATTCTCGTTTTCGCGACGGCCGTGATTCTTGCTTTGAATCGGCGAAATCTGCGTAATCTGCGGTCTAACGGTCATGATTTTCTCCGCCGTCGAAGATTTTGCGCTCCAGCTTGACGCCGAAGATCCGCTTCGTCATTTCAGGGAGAGATTTCATCTGCCGCTCGGCAAAAACGGCGAGCCGTTGATCTACTTCGCCGGGAATTCGCTCGGCCTGATGCCGAAAACGGCGAGGCAAATCGTCGAGCAAGAATTGAACGATTGGGCGAAGCTCGGCGTGGACGCACATCTCGACGCAACGACTCCGTGGTATTCGTATCACGAGACGTTGCGCGAGCCGACCGCACGTCTCGTCGGCGCGAAGCCACTCGAAGTCATCTGCATGAACAGCCTCACCGTAAATCTTCACCTGATGATGGCCACGTTTTATCGACCAACGAAATCGCGCTTCAAGATTCTGATGGAAGAGCCGGCCTTCCCTTCCGATACCTATGCAATCAAATCGCAGATCGTTCATCACGGCCTCGATCCAAAGGAAGCGCTCATTCTCGCGCAGCCACGTAAAGGCGAGTTCACCGTCCGAACAGAAGAGATTATCGATCTTATCGAACAGAATGCCGGCCAGCTTGCGGTTGTGATGATCGGCGCGGTGAATTTTTTCACCGGTCAATTGTTCGACATCGAGAAAATTACAAAAGTGGCGCAGAAGCGTGACATCACGGTTGGTTTCGATCTCGCGCATGCGATCGGCAACGTGCCGCTGGGCTTGCACGATTGGAACGTCGATTTCGGCGTTTGGTGCTCGTACAAATATCTCAACGCCGGCCCCGGCGCCGTTGCCGGCGCGTTCGTGCACGAGCGGCATGCGACCAATGCGAAATTGCCCCGCCTGGCCGGTTGGTTTGGGAACGATCCCAACACCCGCTTCCGTTTGCATCTCGACCCGGAATTCATTCCGGTTCAATCAGCAGATGGCTGGCAAATCAGCAACCCGCCAATCTTTTCGATGGCGCCGCTGCGCGCATCATTGTCGATCTTCGATGAAGCCGGCGGAATGGAACCGTTGCGCGCAAAATCGATCAAGTTAAGCAGCTATCTTCAGTTCCTACTCCAGTCCAACCGCCCGTCCGGCTCGGACTTCACCGTCATTACGCCGCGCGAAACGGGCGCGCGCGCCTGTCAATTGTCGATCTTAGTCCACGAGCAGCCGAAGGAATCGTTCAAGGAGCTCGAAGTCGCCGGCGTGAAATGCGATTTCCGTGAACCGAACGTCATCCGCGCCGCACCCACGCCGCTTTACAATACGTTCCACGAAATCTGGCGCTTCGCCAAAATTCTGACCGAGCATCAATGAGACTGCAGAGGTCAGAGGTCCGAGATCAGAAGACAGATATCAGAGAGGAGAGCTCGGATTTCGGGGCACACGCCCCCGCGGTTCCGAACTTAGCGGATTGGGACTTTGCGAAGCATCTCAACTCTCAACCATCCCGACTCAGGAGAACAACTCTTTGACGGAGTTAATCAACCCTTGAACAGGAAAAGGCTTGACCAGGTATTTCAGGTGATGGGTGGTGAGGAACAGCGCGATTTTGGGATCGGCAGCGAAAGCGGTGATAAAGATGAACCGATCTGACAGAATCGGGCGCATTTCCTTCGCCTTCAGATAAAACTCATCGCCGCGCAGGCGTGGCATCTTGAGGTCGCAAATGACGGCGTCGTAGACGTGGGCTTTGACTTTGGACATGGCTTCTTCACCGTCAAAGGCGACGTCGACGAGGAAATTCTCATCCGCCAGGATCCACTGCAAACCTGAAGCGAGTTGGTGGTCATCGTCCACCAGTAGAATTGCCTTGAGCTCGGGGCTGTGAACAGGGCGCTTGGATTTGACAGGTTGGGAA
>QHRC01000108.1 GCA_003219995.1 Verrucomicrobiota bacterium | reverse complement strand
TTGCGCGTCTCTTCCTTCCATTGTTCGACCAAAGCGGGATCGGTCAGGATCTCGATCTGTCGTTGATAATCGGCAAAACTCATCCGCCGGCTGAAGCGCTTTTCGTAAAGGCCGCGAAGCTGCGCTTGATAGTTGTGATGGTTGGTCGGACCAAGCAGTATTCCGGTCAACCGACAACGGGCAACGTTCGAGAAATTTCCTTTGATCGGCTCCGCCAGCGTGGTCTCGATCTTGTAAAAAATTTCGTGCACGAGTTGAAATGCCCTCCGCTCGAGAAATTCTCGATCGAAAGCTACTGCATCACTCTCGCCAAGCCGGTAAAGAGACGACTGAGGTTCTGCAGACAAACGAACCTCGTAACGCTCCGGTTTTTCGAGGAAGGAGCGCGCCAGAACAAAGAGCGAATAGGCAACTGTGCTTTCTTTGATTTGCGCGAGAACATTTTCGAAGACCACCGGTCGCGGCAAAAATCGCACCGCGACCGGCGACGCGATCAGCTGCAAAACTTTGGGTCGATCTTGCGCGGGCCTGCCGGATCGGTCGCGAACTCGATGCGATTGGTTCGCCGCAGCGAATCCGTCCTGGGGCGGACGGTGACGTCTCGGCGGTCTTGCTTTTCGCTCTCGACCTTGCTGGGGGCGCTGGCCCGCGCCTGGTCGATGGCCCTCTTCCGCGCCACGATCATGCGGATAAGTCCGCGTTTGTGCGGGCTCTTTCACCCAGGCAGGCAGCAATTTGAGATCGAGCAAATCAGCCTGTTCGACAGCGGAAGGCGGCATCAGTTCTTTTACGGCCATGATTGTGGGAAGTAAAACTCGGCGCGTTGTAGCCGCCGCTGTCTCTGGCGGAAGAAACTTAATTCCCAGACGAAATTCTGCTGCTGCGGTCAGCGGCAGCTACAACATTGGACATTGTCTGAAATTGATTGACAAGCACTCTAATTCATTTACTTGCCATCCTGTGCGCGGACTGCTTTAAGCCTTTCCCGGCACTACACCAACCAACCACATTTTATGGCGGAAAAATCAGTCGAAGAAAAGGTCAAGGACATCATTGTCGAACAACTCGGGGTTAATCCCGAGCAGGTCACGCCTCAAGCGTCCTTTATCGAAGATTTGGGCGCGGATTCGCTCGATATCGTCGAGCTGGTGATGGCGTTTGAAGAGGAATTTTCCGTCGAAGTGCCCGATGAAGACGCGGAGAAGCTGCAAACGGTCGGCGATGTAATGAAATACATCGAAGAAAAATCGAGCAAGCAGTAAACCTGATCGGCGTGCCCTCACGGTAACGCTTTGTCTGAGCAAAAACACGGCTTCGGCCGTGTTTTTTTGCTTGGAGCTTGCACGGAAGTGCGAGAGAGCCAGACTAAACAACGATGTCATTCTCGCTCCTCGAACGACCATTGTTCCAAATCGGAGGACATTACGTCTCCTTTCTGGGCCTGATCGCATTCACGGCCCTGTTGACAGCCGGCCTCATTACCGCACGCGCCTTACAGAGCGGCGTCGTCCGCCGTTTTTTCAGCCGTTTCAAGATCGACAGCAACTTCATCGCGATCGTCACGACCATTCTCAGTCTTGCCGCACTGGTCTTTTTTACGTTCAGCGCGATCAATGCCGCCGGCATTCCGCTGTCCTGGAACGCGCCTCTGCCCGGCGTGCCGCTCAGTCTCATCCAGATTTTTCTGCTCATCGCGCTGCTCATCGCCGTCTTCTGGATTTCCTCGAGAACGAAACGCTTTCTTTTCAACCGTTTCCTCGTGCACAGCGGGCTGGATCGCGCACTTCAGTACGCGATTTCCCAAATTGTCAGCAATGTCGTGCTCGTCGTTGGCATTTTTATTGTTCTGGAAAACACCGGCATCCATCTCGGCGCGCTCACCGTTTTTGCCGGGGCCGTCGGGGTCGGGGTCGGCTTTGGATTGCAGAATATCGCGAGCAATTTTATTAGCGGCTTGGTCATCCTTGCGGAAAGACCGATCACGCTTGGCGATCGCGTCGAGGTCGCGGGCATCACCGGCCAAGTGCAGCAAATTCGCGCCCGCAGCACGGTTATTCGCACGAACGACAACATCACGATGATCGTGCCGAACACGAAGTTCATCGATTCGCCAGTGACAAACTGGACGTACGGCGATCCGCGAGTGCGGTTTCGCATTCCGGTGGGCGTGGCCTATGGCAGCGATATCGGCAAAGTGCGTGAGGCGCTGCTGGCAGCCGGCGGTGAAAGCCCGCAGACCTTAAAGGACCCGGCGCCAAGTGTTTTTCTGAACAAATTCGGCGACAACTCGATCGACTTCGAGCTAGTGGTGTGGAGCAGCGAAATGAGTTATCGCCCAAGCCGCTATCGCAGCGATCTCAATTTTGCCATCGAGAAAAAATTCCGTGAGGCCGGTATCGAGATCGCCTTCCCGCAGCGCGATCTGCACATTCGCAGCGGCGTTCTGAAAGTAGAAACTGTCCCCGCGCAAGATCGACGTGCCGGAGCGGGCGCGAGCTGAGCGTTCCCCGGCTGATTTTTTTCGATGGAGGAACGGGGCTCGATTTCATTTCCGCACGGCATCGCAAAAATTGTTACCGGCGCCGAATTGGAAGGCAATAGCGTTTGGCCCCGCGCGTTTCGGGACAAGCATAAAGATCACCGCTACTACGAGATCGTCGAACAAACGCTGGCGCAGGATTTCGAATATCGCTATTTGCTCCTGGAAGATGAATCGAGCGAAGTCCGCGCGATCCAGCCGGTATTTTTTGTTCGGCAGAATCTGGTCGAGGGTGTGCCTGGTAAGATCCGATCGATTGTCGATCTCGTTCGGAAACAATTCCCGCGTTTTTTAACTATGCGCGTCCTAATGGTCGGATGCGCGGCCGGGGAAGGCCATCTCGGTGCATGTCGCCCGGAAGATGAGGGTTGGACAGCGGAGGCACTGCTCGCCGTTCTGAAAACTTATGCGCGACAAAACAAAGCTTCCCTTGTCGTTCTGAAAGATTTTCCGGCCAAATATCGTTCTTCCCTCGGAATTTTTTCTGCAAATGGCTATGCGTGCGTGCCGAGTATGCCGATGACGCGTCTGTCCCTCGATTATCGCGATTTCGACGAATACTTGAAAACGCTC
This sequence comes from Verrucomicrobiota bacterium, assembly GCA_003219995.1. Taxonomy (GTDB): domain Bacteria; phylum Verrucomicrobiota; class Verrucomicrobiia; order Chthoniobacterales; family UBA10450; genus UBA10450. The sequence continues at coordinate 8,124 of QHRC01000108.1, read as the reverse complement.
AGCTACGCGACTCGCAAAAGTTTGCGCCGCAAATTCCGAAAAACGGAACGCGCGCCGAAGATCGATATGGAAGTCGTCAGCGATATCACATCGCAGGTCGATGAAATTTATCCGCTCTATCTTCAGGTGCATGAACGCTCGCGCTTCAAGTTTGAGACATTGACAAAGGATTTTTTTTGCACTCTTGCTGAACGAATGCCGGAGCGAGCGCGGTTTTTAATCTGGCGCCAGCTCGGCCGGATCGTTGCCTTCAGCTGTTGCCTGATTCACGACGGCACGATTTACGACGAATGCCTGGGATTGGATTACAAGGTCGCGCTGGACCTGCATCTCTATTTTTACACTCTGCGCGACGTCATTCGCTGGGCCATCGCCGGCGGACTGCGATCTTATTGCAGCGGCCCTTTAAATTACGATCCAAAGTTGCACCTGGGGTGCCAACTGGTGCCCCTTGATCTTTATGTCATGCACACGAGAGCATTTTTCAATCCGATCTTCCGCCGCGCCTTGAAATATCTCGAACCGACGCGGCACGATCCAATCTTGCGGCGATTTCCTAACGCCGACGAGCTTTGATTTCTTTCGGGCCCGTGTCTGGCAACACTACATTGTCATTCCGACCGAAGTGGAGGACAAATTAGCCAATGCGAGATCAACCCTCCGGATTTTTCAATCCCTGGTTTCAGCTCGCACTGAACGTACTGTGTGTGCTTGCTTACGAATTGCTGCTAAAGGCGGGCGCGACGGCCACGGCAGACCTCTCCAAAAGCTGGTCATGGACTGGAATAACCGGATTGGCCTCGCCGCTTATCTGGCTGGCGATTCTTTTTATTGTCCTCGACCTTATGATTTGGCTGTATGTCCTGAAGTATATTCCTCTCTCGATCGCGTTTCCTTTGTCGCGAGTTGTCGATGTCCTGGTTCCGATAAGCTGCTGGCTCATTCTCAAGGAGGGAATTTCTCCGCTGCGATGGTTCGGCATCGCGTTGGTTATTGTCGGACTGGCCATCGTCGCCAGACCGGCCGCTCGCCTAGAGGAACGCTTATGACCTTGTGGTCGTTTGTTCTCATTCTTGTTTGGCTAGTTACGTTCGTAGCTGGCCAGATTTTTTTTAAACGGGCGATGGAATTATCGAGCGCGGCCGCATTTCGGAGTCGCAAAATCATTTCCATTCTAGGCGCGGGAATCTTCTCGATGACGATTTCGTTTTTTTTGAATCTCGGCCTGCTCCAGCGGTTCGATCTCAGTTATCTCTATCCGTTCCAAGGCTTGAGCGTCATCATCATCAGCTTGATGGCGGCGGTCATCTTGAAAGAAAAATTGACGATGCAGCTAGCAATTGGCTCGCTGTTAATCACCGTCGGAGTGGTTCTCGTCTCGCTCAGCTGAGAATGAAATCATCGGGCAAGCTGAGCGCTTGCCCTACCACGACAATAGTGGCCAAAGCTTTTCCAAAGCTACCAAGTTAATTCTTCGAATTTGTTCGGCATTTGGCCGGGTAATTTCTGGATGATCAAACTCTGAGGCGAAACGTTGCTTCCAACGAGCGTAAGCCGGCTCCGAGAATGGCCCGCAAATATCGCCCGCGACAATGCAACAGGTCTCGCGCAGTTTGGCCAGCGCCCACTCAAGATCGACAAGTGTGAAGCGGCCGCTCTCCCAATTTGTCACCGCCTCGGTCGCGCACAGACAATCCAGATCGATCGTGACATACACCTCCGCTCCTCGAAAATTGTTCACGAACGTTTCGAAATGTTCGCGCCAGTTCTCGCGCAAAATCGCGCCGCGCCGTTGTCGATCTTTCAATGGTCGCTCGTCAGCCCAGGGGTGCACTTCGAGACGGCCGGTTCGTTCGGCGCGTCGATTTCCAAAAAGTTGCTGCGGCCACCAACACTCGAAATTTCCGCAGCCCCAGACGCTGACGCGTCGCACGTGTGGCAGTTCGAGAGCGCGATTGACCCAACCGCCGCAGCACCATCTCGGCGGACGAATGTCCCAATCCGGATGATTATCAAAAGAGATAACAACTGTAGGCCCCGTCAGGCAGCGCAACCAGAGCGCGCTGAGATGATGGAAGTCGCCGGAGCCATAAAGTAAAAACGGCGGGAGACGTGTTTCGTATTCGCGATAGAAATGCTCGATCAGCCGCGGCGGCGCGGAAAAGCGCAACTGCGGCCCCCACTCTGTTGCATCGAGGCTCTGGAAAGGAATCTCGTCGCGGTTCCAGGCGCGATCGAGATCGATATGCAGCGCGGCCGACAACGGATTTCAGCGCGGCGTCGAACTCGCGCCTCGGGCACGTCTCTCGTTTGCCAGGGCGATCCGAAGATTCTCCGCAGCGACGGCGTCATCCGGATGCAAACGTAGCGCCTCGTTAAATTGGGCGATGGCCTGTGAGACTTGCCCTAACCGCATATAAATAACGCCCAGACTATTGTGAACCGGAGCTTTCGGATCGAGGCGCGCAGTTTCCTGGTAATGGATTTTCGCACCTTCAAGGTCGCCCTTCATAGAGAACGCTTTGCCCAGCTGGTAGTGCGCCTCGGGATGGTTCGGCTTGTACTTCAGCGCAGCCTGAAACTCCCCGATCGCTTGATCGAGTTTCCCGCCGCTCGCCAGAAACATCGCGTAATTGTAATGCACGCGCCCGGATTTCGGGTTCAAGCGAATAGCGTTTTCATACTCGGCGATGGCTTCATCTTTGCGGCCGAGGCCTTCGAGAACGTAACCATAATCGGAATGAATTTCGCCGTTACGCGGATCCTTGCGTAACGCCTCCTCCATCTGGCTGGCGGCGTCATTTAACTTCGATTGGGCGAGAAGAACGTGGCCCAGGCCATAGTGCGCGTCCGCGGCGTTGGGATCGAGTTCGAGCACAATACGGTACTGCTCACCTGCTTCATCGAACCGATCGAGATCCCGCAAAGCATTGCCATACTTCAGGTGTGCACTGGTTCCGCGCGGCAAATCGGATACGATCCAGGCATCGCGCTGCAAGACCGGCGCCGTGCCGTGCGATTGTCCAATCCAAAGCGCCGTCAGCGGAACGATAAAGACCGCGACCCACTTCAATCCGTGCAAGGCCCAGCTTGGAAGGAAATTGTTTGATCCGGCAGAGGTGATTCCTCCNACTCGCGCGTTGCGCGCTCGCGAACTTTCCAAATGAACCCATCATAATAAAAATGGAGGAGGCCTGATGCCGCGACGACCCCGGTGAGAACCCGTTTGATTGTCTCGACGTCGACACGCTCTTTAAAAATCCCGAGCGAGCCATAGGCGAAGACAAGTCCGATGTAGACGCCAACTAACGAGACGCTCCGTCGAAAAACAAACCGCATGAAACCGCCGATCGAGCTGTCTTTTTCTACGCGATTGCGATTGTAGATCCAGACGAGCGAGAGGTATTGCACATCGTGAAAAACTTCGAAGAGCGCGATCCCGGCAAGAATGTTGGTCACGCCATTATTGCAGTACCACCAAAAAACAATGCTGGTGACGAGGAGCGCGAGCTTCACCGGGTTAGGGCGTTTCCCTGCCACCCACATTCGCGCAAAATTTATCAGGAATAGAACGGAAACGGCGATTGCCGTGAAGAGCATTAGTTGCTGCACGCTCTGCAGAACCGAAGGCGGAATGTAAGGCGCGCCACTGGCGTAATACGTTTCCAGCGTGTCGGTCATCCGCTGCGAAGAAAGAAGCACCGCCGCCGCAAACCAGATGGCGCAGGTCGCGAAATCAAGCCGGCGCGTGAGCGCGGCAAAGGAACCCATCTTCGCGTCATAGATGCGGCAAAAACCATAGGTTTGCATCATCCCGTGCCAAACGCCCCAGAAGAAAACCACCAGAATAATCCCCTTTAAATCCCACCAGGTGAAACTGAGACAGATAGCGATCAAAAAAATCGGCGCAAAAATGAAGCGCCAGCGAAACCGCTCGAAAAGAGCGCGATCTCCGTAGGCGCGGATCATTCCCGGCAGATGGTGTCCGGTCGCGCCGAACGCGGCCACAAAAACGTAAATGTCCTGCGCGCTGAAGCGGGCCTGAGCAAGGGCGAAGAGCGGCACGAGCAAAAGCGGCGTGCCGACGTAGAGAATCAGGTCGCGCCAGCTGTTGAGGATCCACAGACTTCTCCGCGGCGCCGACGCCGGAACGGGCGGGACGGTTTGGGGTCGAGAAAAAGCGGTTACGTGCTGCATGAGCTGGAGCGGTTAGTTTTCCTTAAACTGTCGGGAAAATCAACGTCCGCTTCACGCCGCGCAGCCGCTAGCGCGATTGTCGATCTTATGCGCGCGTTTTCCGAATCGCGTGCGAAGTTAAAATGGGCATTATGAAGGAAACCCAAGTCGAAAAGCTAAGAGAACACGAAGCATCCCGGGATTTCGTGTGCGTCGTCCGGGACGCCTTTCGCGTGTTCGCGCGGCAGTCGTCCATCATTCTCGGCAGCGCCTGGGCTTTTACCGCCGCTATTTTCATCATCGTTATCTGGGCTTTGACCGGCCCGACTTTTCATTTCTCCGATACCTGGCAGCTCATTATCAATACCGGAACGACCATCGTCACGTTTCTGATGGTGTTTCTCATTCAAAACACGCAAAACCGCGATGCTAAAGCATTTCAGTTGAAGCTGGACGAGATCATCCGCGCGCTCAAAGGCGCGCGAAACGAACTGGTCGATCTTGAGAACCTTTCCGACGAGGATCTGAAAGACCTCGAAAAACAATTCACGCGCATCCGCCAAAAAGCGGTGCACGACGGAAAACGTCTTCGCGATGTTACATCGACGAGTCCCGTTGAAGAGTCGGGGTAGTCAGCCTTTTATTCGGATTTTCGCGCTTCGCCCGTTCGGAGAAAGATTTTGCCACTCGGGCAAAGCCGGAAAATCTCGCATCGGCTGCAATCCGGCTTCCGCGCAAAACAGCGGCGCCGTCCGTGCCAGATCAGCCAGTGACTCCAGTTCGTCCAATGCTCACGCAGCACGAGCTTCATCAAATCACGCTCGATTTTTTCTGGCTCCTTTTGCTTCGTTAGGCCGAGTCGCTGCGACAGACGCGCCACGTGCGTGTCCACGACAATCCCTTCGTTTTTTCCAAACGCATTGCCCAGAACGACATTGGCCGTTTTGCGTCCAACACCGGGCAACTCGCGCAATTCTTCCATCGTTTCGGGAACGCGACCGCCAAATTTCTTGACGATTGTCGATGTTGCGGCACGAATGCTCTTCGTCTTGCTTCGAAAAAATCCGGTAGATCTAATTGCGCTTTCAAGTTCAGCCGGCGCCGCTTTCGCGTAATCAGTCGCCTTCGGATATTTCTTAAACAGCGCCGGCGTCACCATGTTGACGCGCTTATCAGTGCATTGCGCTGAAAGGATCGTCGCAATCAGGAGCTGGAGCGGATTTTTGTAATCGAGTTCACAATGCGCGCCCGGATAGACCTCCGGGAAAATCTCTACCAGTTGGGCCACGCGTTCGTGAGCAGTCATTGCTCAATCTTGCAACGAGCATGCAAGATCGACAATTTAAGTTTGTTGTAGTACTGAAATCTTTAGGGCAAGCGGTTCGCTTCCCATGGGACGCCAACGGCGTCCCCTATAGTTTCGCGTAACGCTCAAGCTTCTGTGCCAAGTCCGGCGGCACGTGGGCGATGATCAGCGCATCGTCACCTTCATATTTCAATTCGAGGACGTGGCCGACCCGGTGAATTTCGGCTAGCAACGCGGATTCATTTGATGGAATGCGAAAATGCGAGCGCAACCGCCACGAGCTGAGCGCGCTTTCCAACGCCTGCACCAATTTGTTGACACCCTCGCCCGTGCGCGCCGAAATCGCCACGCTGCCCGGAAATCTTTTCACATAAGTCTCGGCCTGCTCGCGATTGTCGAGATTGTCGATCTTGTTGAAGACGATGAGCGTTTGCTTCCCGAACGCATCGAGTTCTTTGATCACGCTGTCCACCGCCATCATCTGCTCGTCCACGCGTGGATGGCTGAGATCGACAATGTGAATAAGGAGATCGGCCTCGCTCACTTCTTCGAGTGTCGCCTTGAATGATTCGATCAAAGTGTGCGGGAGTTTCCGCAGGAAGCCGACGGTATCGGTCAGTAAAACACGCTGTTTGTTAGGCAAAACGAGGCTCCGAGTCGTGGGATCAAGCGTCGCGAAAAGGCGATTAGCCGCGACGACATCCGCGCCAGTGAGCAAGTTTAACAATGTCGATTTTCCGGCGTTCGTGTAACCGACGACCGCGGCCACCGGCCATTGATGACGCCTGCGCCCCTGACGCTGGACGGCGCGGGTTTTTCGGACAGATTCGAGTTCGCGCTCCAAACGCGCTATCCGTTCCTGGACGCGACGACGATCAACTTCCAATTGTGTTTCGCCCGGACCGCGCGTGCCGATTCCGCCGGTCTGGCGCGAAAGGTGATGCCACATGCGAGTCAATCGCGGCAAAAGATATTGCAGCTGCGCGAGCTCGATCTGCAACCGGCCCTCGCGGCTGCGGGCGCGTTGCGCGAAAATGTCGAGAATCAATTGGGTGCGATCGAGCACCTTGCGCGCGAGTAAATTCTCCAGGTTGCGTCCTTGAGCGGGGGAAAGTTCGTCATTGAAAATCACCGAAGTCACTTGTCGATCTTGCAGCGAATCTTTGATCCATTCCGCTTTGCCTTTCCCGATGTAGTAGGGCGCAGTCGGCTTCTGTAATTTTTGCGTAACCGTGTCAACGACTTCGGCGCCGGCAGAGTTCGCCAGCTCGCGCAATTCCTCCATCGAATCGCGCAGGTCCCACTTCGACACGCCTTCTTTTTCGAGACCGATCAGGAGAGCGCGCTCCTGTTTTTTCTGCGGACTTGTTTCAATCATCCCTTGGCGCGAAGGAGAGAGCCTTTCGCGAAATCCATTTCACAGCTTCCTGGTGAGTGAGAAGCGATAAGTTCAGCGGCTCAAAATTAGTTTGGCGCCGGAACCAGGTCAACTGCCTTTTGGCATAATGCCGCGTTGCCTGTTGAATTGCTGCAACGCATTGCAAAATCGATATCTTGCCTTCGAGCAGCTCCCGGATTTCGCGTAAGCCAATCATCTGCGATGCCGTTTCGCTCATCGCATCGGTCGCGCGCACTTCTTCGATCACGCCGTTCTCAAACATCGCTTTGATTCTGCAATTAATTCGCTCATAAAGTTCATCGCGATCGCGAAAAACGAAGACGCCATGCGTGGTAGCTGCCGCTGTCTCGGCGGCTGAGCTTCTGCCGCTGGGGACAGCGGCAGCTACAACCTTGTGCTCCCATTGAATACGCTGCACGGAGGCGGGTTTGCACGTAAGCAAATAAATTTCGACGGCGCGAACCAATCGCCTCCGATTCTTCATGTCGATCTTGCGCGCGGTTTCCGGGTCGAGTTTGATAATCTGCTCGCGCAATTGATCGAGACTCATCTTGTTCAATTGCGCGCGGATTGCCCGATCCAGGGCGGCTGCAGATAACAGCCCGTGTGTTAACGCTTTGATGTAAAGGCCGCTTCCGCCCACGATCAGCGCCGGCTTCTCGCGCGCATGGATTTCGCCAATAGCGCGCCACGCGATTCGACGAAACTTCTCCGCATTCATCTCCTCCTGGATCGGTATCGTGCCGATCAAGTGATGCGGGGCCTTTACGAGAGTCGCGGAATCGGGCTTCCCGGTCAGGAGGTCGAGGCCGCGATAAATTTGAAATGCGTCGGCGCCGACGATTTCTGCATCGAGATCGTACGCGACATCGGCCGCGAGCTCAGATTTTCCGGTGGCAGTTGGACCGACGATAAAGAAAACGTTTTTCATAGCCTTGTCATGTCGAGCGAAGTCGAGACATCTCTTACTGTTAATATTAAGAGATTCCTCGACCCGTTCGGCTTCGCTCAGGGCAAGACTTTCGCTCGAAATGACAAAAAACGATTGGGGCCGACCAAGAAGAGATATCTCGCGTGGTCATAAAACAAAATCGGGAGACGCGCGCTTCGAGCGCTACGTCTCCCGATTGAAATCACCGATCTCGATTAGCTTTTTGCGTGATGCTCGCTCGATTTTGCGCCGCTGACTACGAGCTTGCGGCCAAGGAACTCTTTGTCGTGCAATTCCTCCACTGCACGCTGT
>QHRC01000107.1:14203-20980 GCA_003219995.1 Verrucomicrobiota bacterium | reverse complement strand
GTGTTCGATGGTCGACTTTAAAAGATTGTCACAGGGGTATTTCGCGAGAGTGGCGCGAAATTATCACTCGCGTTTTTTCTTGTCAACGTGCATGCCCCGATTGGCCCGTGAGCGCTGATGGGCTTCATCTTCCAGCGCCGCAATAACTTTGGAAAATCCACGGATGTCGATGGCGGTCACACGCCGGGCCACCGCCTGCTCCAACACGGAAAGATGACGATTCACCTGGTGCGCGATCCGGGCTCCTTTGCGTGTGAGCGTGACGATAAACGTCCGCCGATCGGACTCCCCCACCGTTCGCTCGATCAATCCGCGCTCTGCGAGCCGATCGAGAATACTTGTTAACGTCGATCTTTTATGGGCGAGTCCGCGATGCAGCTCGGTCACTTTCGCGGAACGAGAGCGCGCCAACAACGCGAGGATGTGTGCCTCGCCCTGCGTCAATTGGCCTCGAGGCAACGCGCTAAGATAAATCCCGATGCGATGCGTCGCGCGATGGACTGGCTGGACAAAATTCAACGGCATTGGTTGGAAGCGGCCTCAAGTCGGGTTCAAGCCACAATCGGCGAGCTCTCTCGCTGAACAACCGCTCCGGCGCATAGTAGGTGAGAGGAAATTCCTTTTCCAGCAACCCTGGATTCGCCCTCACCCAATCATCCAGGCTGCGATCACCTTCGGCATCGCGAAGCACGGCTAATATTCGTATCCAGAACGCCGTGATCGTTTCGTGGTATTTTTCAGGAACTCCCGCCGCCGCCGCGAACTTGCGCAGAGTGGCCCGCATCAGGGACACGCTGTTCTCGACTGAATCGGCTTCGGAAAGGTAGACCCATGCCACGTGCAAATGATGAGTATGTTTAAAATCGGCGTTGTCGATCTTGCCGTTCTCGAGCGCACGCACCAGTTCAACATCGGTCACGACCCGCTGCCTTTCGCCAGCACCGCATTGATCGCCGTTTCCCAATGCACCCGTTGTTGTTCCGCCCAATGCGCGTCGTGCTGGTTCACTTCAGCGTTTCCTGCCGGCGACAACGCGGTAAACACATATATGATCGTGGCTTTGCTATGCCTATCGCCGTCCGGCTGAACGCGAATCTTGAGCGTCACAAGGTCAATGCCCGGAGTGATCAATACATAACTAACACGGCCCGCTTTGGTATCGAACTCGGTCACCAGCCAAATCCTCTCCTTCCCCTGGATATTTGGTGTGGTAAAGACGATACCTTCGCGTTGTGCAGGCTCAGGTGGATTAACAAAACGCGGGTTCCAACTTGGCGCCCATTCGGCTTCGCGCACCGGGCCGAAGAGAGGCGTCGCCTCCCCCACCGGGCTTTGCAAAAAGATTGTGAACGACTGTGTCTGTTGCGCGAGCGTTGCGGCGGCCGCTAACAAAATAAATCCTGTCATAGATATTACGATATCGTAATATCCAATTATGGTCAATCAATACTGCCGTCTCTGCCGGCGAGGGCAGATCCCTCGGAAAATCCGGCTCAGCGCCCCGGCGCGCGACCCGCGATACGCTTGACGAAATTACCCGGCTGGCGTTGCTCATCATCGAGCACGGCACCGGCAGCATCACCGAGGTGTTTCTCTTCCGTCGGAAGAAATTGCTTGAACCGATTCTTGTCGATCGACTTCATGAACGCTTCATGAGGCGAAACGATGCCTTTTTCCAGCAGCGCCCAAATGGCATCGTCCATGAATTGCATTCCCTGCGCCCTCCCAGAAACAATTACGTCCTGAAGTTTTTGTGACGCGCCTTCACGAATGATGGCCGCGACGGCGGCGTTTGCGATCAGGATCTCATTGACCGCGATCCGGCCAGGGCGATCCGCTCTTTTCAAAAGCAACTGGGCGAGCACACCGCGCAACGAATTCGCTAGCATCGCCCGCGCCTGCGCTTGTTTTTCGGCTGGGAACACATCCACCATTCGATCGACAGTCTTCCGCGCGTTGTTTGTGTGCAGTGTGCCGAACACCAGGAGGCCGGTCTCAGCCGCAGTAAGCGCGAGTGAAATCGTTTCGAGATCGCGCATCTCGCCGACCAGTACAGCATCAACGTCTTCGCGCAACGCGGCCTTGAGCGCGTCGGGAAATGTCTTTGCATCATCTGGCACTTCCCGCTGGGTGATAATACTGCGCTTGTGTTCGTGAACGAACTCGATCGGTTCTTCGATCGTTACGATGTGCTTAGAAAAATTCTCATTGATATAATCCAATAGACCCGCCTGCGTTGTGGTTTTGCCCGAACCGGTTGGGCCAGTGACCAGGACGAGACCGCCACGCAAATGGGAAAATTGCTTCACCACGACCGGAATGCCCAGTTCCTCCAGCGTGGCAATTTTCGTCGGAATCAAGCGAAAGACCGCACCATAGCCATTGGTTTGCTTAAAATAATTAGAGCGAAATCGAGATGCCGCATCCATCTCGTAAGCGAAATCGAGATCGCCGCGCTCCTCGAAAATTTCCCACTTCTGCGGTCCGCAAAGTTCGCTCAACATCGACGCGGCTTCATCGCGGGACACGGGCTCGCCGCGGATCGGCATGATGTCGCCGTGTTTCCGAATCTTGGGCGGTTGTCCTTCGCCGATGTGCAAATCGGAGGCCTCTTGCTTCACAACCACATTCAAAAACTGATCGAGGTATGCCATTACTTTATTTTTCGGATTTCGTCATGCGTGCTTCGTCAACTTGCGTGCAGTCCGACGCGCGTTTGCATTTCTCGTTTTTGCTCGGCGCGCGCGTACGCTTCCTCCGCACTGATTAACCCCCGGTCATAAAGATCGACAAGCGTGTCGTCCATCAACTGCATGCCTTGTTTTTTGCCGGTCTGAATGATCCCTGGCAGCATATATGTTTTTGCTTCGCGAATAACGTTCGCCACCGCCGGCGTATTGGTCAGAGTTTCCAGTGCCAGCACGCGGCCCGTTCCATCCTTTCTCGGGATAAGTTGGTGACTGATGACGCCGCGCAAGGATTCGCTTACCATGACTCGCACTTGTTCCTGTTGATCGGGCGGGAATACGTCGAGCAAACGATCGAGCGTGCGCGAGGCATTTCCGGTGTGCAGGGTTGCCAGAACCAAATGCCCAGTCTCGGATGCAGTGATGGCGAGTGAAATCGTTTCCAAATCGCGCATCTCGCCGACCATGATCACGTCCGGATCTTCTCGGAGGGCGGCTCGCAGGGCTGCGCCGAAAGATTGGGTGTGGGTGAAGACTTCGCGCTGAGTAATGTGGCAATTTTTCGGCTCGAGGATGTATTCTATCGGGTCCTCCAGCGTGATGATGTGCTCGTGCCGCTCCATGTTCACTTGTTCGACCATGGCCGCGAGCGTAGTCGATTTACCAGTGCCGACCGACCCTGTCGCCAGGATCAGCCCGTTCTGATAGCGAGTGAGCAGCTTTAGATGCTGGGGCAACTCAAGTTCATCCATCGTCCGCACGTGCGTGTTGATCACGCGAAAAACGATGTCCATTCCGAGCCGCTGCCGCACGATACTGGTGCGGTAGCGGGCGAAGCTGTTTGCATAAGCAAAATCGGTATCGCCGCGCTCGGCCAGTTCCCTTTTATTAAATTCAGGAATAAAGCCTTCGACTAAAGCGGCCGTATCCTCGGCGGTAAGCCGGGGTGCGTCAGGCCAGATCGGTTGCAGGGTTCCGTGCAGGCGCCAGATCGGCCGTGAGTTCACGCCGAGATGGACATCGGAGGCGTCGCCGGCTTGCCCAATCTCAAGATATTCATCCACGTGACCAAGCGGATGCGATTTCGTAGGCGGTGCCTTAGTTTTCGCTAACATGGTGCGCAGCAGGAACAATTATGCGGCGCATCGCCCCCGTAAATCTGAAAAGAAGTTCATCATTTCCTCGATGACGACGATCTGGCGGCAAAACCACTGAGCCGGTTCCGGACAAGATCGACAATCACCGGCCGCAGCAACGTGGCTGCGATTTTGAGCGCGCCCAGTACGAAGCCGGCCTCGAGAAGGCGGTGCTTCGATTTTCCGCCGATTCTTGGCTCGACATAAACTTTCTTCGTTCGTGCCGGCAACAGGGTTAAAAGAAGACCTACTGCTGCCGCCCCTGTCAGCCAGAAGACCGTTCGCCGTTGAAACGCCTTCCGGATTTTGTGCGGAAAATCCAGCTCGTAACGCAGACCGCTGAGATCGCGCGCGACAACCGCGCGCGAGTGCGCGATTTCCGCTCTTAATTCCTCGGTCGGCTTGTCGTGTCCAGGTTCTTCAACCATTCGCGATCTTTCTTTAACTCAGCAGCGGTCGCGCGAAAAAGCGGTTTCGTCATGCGGCTGCGCGCGACTAGAAGGAAAACAAGTGCGATAACGAAGTGGACGCCGGCGGCCGCGAGCGCTATCCACAACCACGAGATCCGGGCAAGGTGCGCCAACCCAACGACCGCGCTTGCGATGAGGAAAATGTAACCAAACGTGAAAAGGAGCAGGGCCGCGAGCAAACAGGCCACTAGGGCAAACATTTGCACGAGCGCCGCTTTCGAATCGCCGGCCAAAAGCGCAAAGCGGCTCTCAAAAAAAACCGCCAGCGCGTTCAGAAGCGCCAGCAGATTATCGAGCAAACCGGCATGCCCCGCAGGATTGCGGGACCGGGTGGCTTCGTCAGCCATTCAGCGCAGCCCGATTAACGCCGGAAAATGAGGCCCAGGACAAAGCCGACTCCAAGCGCCGTAAAAATCGCCTTGGTAGGATTTTCCCGCACGTATTGCTCGGCATCTTCCTGAAACGTGCGCGCACGACCTCTCGCATCGTCCCACACTTGTTCAGCTTTCCCGCGGGCGTCATCCCAGGCTTGCTCGGCTTTCCCGCGATATTCTCCGGCGATCGAGCCGGCCGCAGATCGCAAGTCCTCGGCGGCTTTGCGCGCGTGTGTCTTGCTGCTCTCCAGTTTGCTTTGCGCGTCTGTCATTCCATGTTTGTTTTCTTCAGCCATTGGTTTTCTCCAGTTAATTTCACTCCATTATCCGCGTGCTGATCGTTTTCAGCAAACGCCGGAACAAATAAATCCTCTAGAAAACGAAAACGCAATCCAGCCGGCAAGCGCGTTTATTGAAGGATAATTTACATCCCGGCGGCACCGAAATAAAGCAACACGCGCTCGCCGCGCCGAGCCCCGCTACGATTATTGCTCGCGAAAGATGATTCGCCCCTTCGTCAGATCGTAGGGAGACAATTCCAGCGAAACTTTGTCGCCCGGCACGATGCGAATGAAATGTTTCCGCATTTTGCCGGAAATATGCGCCAAAACTTTGCGCTGCCCGGCAAGATCGACCCGAAACATTGTCCCCGGCAATACTTCCGTCACGGTTCCTTCCGTCACGATCTGTTCCTCTTTTGCCATCGCCCGAAATATATTCGCGGAAACACTTCCCTCAACCCGCGGTGGAGAGGCGCGTTTCCCCACGCGCAACCTGATAGAACTGCGGCTGAGGAGCCGCTGCCACAGCTTCGCTCCGCGAAACTGATTGGCGACCTTAACGAAATTGCTCGAGCGAAACAGTCGGTAAATACTCTTCCAGTTCCTGGCGTTTCCACCACGCGCCAGTTTGCCGATGTTCGCTTCTTGTCGTGAAACGATAGCGATAAGCAATTGCGCGAACGTAGCGCGGCGGATGCTCCGGAAAGGGGTTGCGTGCGAAGAGCCGGGTGACATCCGATTTGCCTTCCAGTAAACAAATCGCCATCCGAATGAACCACGGGTTTTGCTGGTACGATCCGAGCGCGGCAAACCACATCTGCCAATCGAGCCGCGGTTGGTGCGGCGCGCACCAGCCGGGGGCGCGCATTACGTCGCCCGGTTTCCATTTGAATTCATACGGCTGCCAATCGATTCCGTCCGCGCTCCCTTCAATCACAATTTCGCGGCGGTCCTTCGTCATCACGCGAAAAAGTCCATAACTGTTCGCGATCCGAAATGGCTCGACCTGTTCATAAAAAAACACGAGCGATCGCGGCCACTTCGCCTCTGGCTTAAAGGCGGTGAAAATGAGCCACGCGTTCAGCGGCAATGTGACGATGACTACGATCGCCGCAGCCAAGATCGACAATCTGTGGCCCATCGATGCGGACACGACAGCGCGTGTCTCTTCATCCGCCTGGAGGGCGCCGCGCCGTCGGGGCCATACCGCGTCATCGATTAACAGCAGGCACAACGCGATCGTGAGCAGATTGAAAAAACAGTAATTGCCGGTCACCGCGATCGCGATTTGCAGGAAGACGACCAAGCCGCATGCGGTCAGCCGTAATCGGCGCGGTGTCCAAAAAAAGACCGGCACGATAATTTCGACGATGAGGCAAAAAGCGACCGAAAAATGTTTGAACCACTCCGGATTCTGATCGGCCCACCAAGCGAAGACTGTCGGCAACGGTTGCGACCAGTAGTGATAATCGAGCGCAGCCAAACTCCACCAGCAATCGTCGCCGCTGGTCAACTTCACCACCCCGGACATCACCATCAATTTGAACAGAAGGAGCTTGAGCAAAAAAAAGCCGGCTCGAGAAACCGGCGGCTCTCGTCCGGGTTTCGGCCAAAGTTGCCACGGCGCGAGAAAGATCGACAAGAAACCGGCTTCGAGGAGGAGAATGTCCCATTGAACACTGAGAAAAGTTTGGCCAGCAATGGTGAGGGAAAGATAAAAAGCGAACAGCGCGATGAGAGAAACGGCCGGCGCGATTCCGAAAATCAGCAATAACGACAGAACGACACCGCCGCCGCAAAGGAAATGAAGAAACGCATTACCCGAGTTG
>QHRC01000107.1:9930-14132 GCA_003219995.1 Verrucomicrobiota bacterium | reverse complement strand
AACGCGCTGACAGGCGTAACTCCGTTAGAACCGATTAACCCATCGATCTGCATCCAGAGCGAAACGAAAGCGATTAGATAAGTCAGACCAAGCGCGCGCAGAAACCAGCGTCGCGCGACGAAATATGTCGGCGGACGAACATCGTCGCCCCAAAGCAAACGCGTAATCGACGAGCCAAAATCCCGATGACCGGCAACGAATTTGTAAACAGATTCAGAAATCGGTGCGAAACTGGGAACGTGGTCGTAACTCCAAGCCAGCCATTTTCGCGACGATCGAGATCGTAACGACCGATAGACCGCTTCTGCCGCAAAACAAACCTTGCCCTCCCTGTCGATAAAAGCCACGGCGCGCTGGAATTCCGTTCGGGAGATTTCCGGAAATTTTTCCGCGACTTGCTGATACGTCGCATACTCAACCTCGCCATGCGTGATCTCGCGCCAGCGCTCAATCCACAATCGACAGAAATGACATTCGCCGTCCCAAACCATGAGCGGTTTGGGCGGTGGTTCCGAGACGCGCAGATGTTCACTTCGCTTCATAAACGATCAAATCAAAATAGCTGTCATTCTGAGCGCAGCGAAGCGGAGTCGAAGGATCCCGCGATGNNNCACAACGGGATCCCTCGACTTCGCTCGGGATGACAAGCTTTCAAGTTAGCGCCGCTATAATTCAAATTCGGCCCAAACCGGCGCGTGATCGGAAGGCTCCTTGCCTTTGCGCATGTCGCGATCGATCCCGACGGCGGTGCATTTCGCCGTAAGCGATTTGCTGGCGAGGATCAAGTCGATGCGCAGGCCGCGATTCTTCGGAAAAGAAAGCATCCGATAATCCCACCAGCTAAAAAGACCGCACTCCTGACGATGAAGACGCAGTGTGTCGATCAAACCGACATCACATAATTGCTGGAAAGCGGCGCGCTCGCGATCGGAACACATGATTGCACCACCCCAAAGCACGGGATCATGAACATCGATATCTTCAGGGGCGACGTTGAAATCGCCGCAGACGATAAGCTCGCGATTTTTTTCCTTCGACAGGCAATCGCGGAGTCGCGCGTACCAACTCAACTTGTATTCGTAGGCCGGCGATCCCACTGCCTGCCCATTTGGCGCGTAAATAGAATAGATACGGGGATTGTCGATCTTCGCGGCGATCACGCGCGCTTGTGGATCAACCACTTCATCGCAAAGCGAAGCGTGCATGTCTTGCGGTTTCTGTTTCGAAAGAATGGCGACTCCGTTATACGATTTCTCTCCGTGATAAGCACAATGATAACCGGCCGATTGCAAGGCGAACACAGGAAACTGATCGTCGCTGCATTTCGTTTCCTGGAGGCAGACGACATCGTACTGCTTTTGAGAGAGCCTCCTGGCGCTTGCGCAATGAATTGATGTTCCAGGATGCGATTTTCATTGTCCAGCAGAGCGCTGCTACAACTCAATTTCGACGCCTGGGGTTGGGACAATGATTTCTGAATCGGGCAGCTCCGCGGTGAGCGTCGGCCGCATCCATTCCACGGCCGGTGGATCACCATGCACGAGTACGATCTTTTTTGGAGAAAGCTTCTTCGCGTATGCAATCAACGACTCGCGTGACGCGTGCGCGCTGAATTGAAACTGTTCAATGTTGCAACGCACGCGTTGTCCAGGCTCATCGGGATCGAGCGATATTTTCCCGCCCGGTTGAGAATCTCGCAAAATTCCGGCGGGTGATTCCGGATCCGCGTAGCCGACAAAAAAAATCGAATGGCGCGGATTTTCGACGATGCGACGCGCAAAAATATTGGAGAGCGTTTTCGGCGTCATCATCCCACTCGAAAGGGCATGAACGCGGCCTGCGCGCACGGACGAGTCGTGAATCGTCTCCGCATTCAAAACAAATGGGCGCAGATTGTTGAGCAATTGCAGCCGCGGCAGTTGGCGTCGGCTCGTATTCGCGCGGCGATCGTAAATTTCGGTCATTTTTAAACTCAAGCCGCCGATGTAAATCGGGAAATCGGGCAATGACCTCTCTCGGTGGAATTTGTAGAACATGGCGAGGATCTCCTGCGTTTTGCCAAGCGCAAAAACGGGAAGCAAAATGCATCCGCCGCGCCGAAAAGCTTCTTCGATTGCCTCGGCTAGACGCCTTTCCTCGCCGGCGCGCGTCCAGGTGGCGGGTTGGGCGTGATCGCCGCGCGTACACTCCATGATCAAGATGTCGATCTTGTCCTCGGGAAAAATCGCCGCTTCTGCGATGGTTTGATCGTCAAAATTGACGTCTCCAGTGTAGAAAATTGTTCGGCCCTCGGCACGGAGCAGAATTCCGCTGGAACCAAGAACGTGGCCCGCATCGAAAAATTCAAAGGTTAACGCATCCACATCTCGGCCGGTGGCGCGTTCGCCCGAAATGGCAATGCATTGTCGCATCGGACAGGGGTGCCAACGATCGGCCGCCCGATCGGTTTCGCGATGGGTAAAAAGCGGATAGAGCGTGGCGCCGAATTCCTCTCGCTGCCGCGTCATGACATTGACAGAATTGTGGAGCAATGTGCTGCCGATTTCCGCCGTCACTTCGCTCATGAACACGCGCGCCTTTGGTTGCCGCCGCATCAGCACCGGCAACGTGCCGATGTGGTCTTGATGCGAATGCGAAATGAGGACCGCATCGAGCGGTTGAGCCGCGATTAATTTGAAATTTGGGAGCGCATCTTCGCCCATGTTCTTCGGATGCATTCCGCAATCGAGCACCAGGTGGTGACCCGCGATTTCCAGGTAATACGAGTTCGCGCCGATCTCAGTGCGGCGCGTCAGGTTGATGAATTTCAACGCGGCTCCCTCCGCCGCATTTTCAGCAGCGCGTCCACCTCTGCAACTGAAGCCTCACGAAATCGCTCGTTCGTTCTGCTTGAACGAGCAGTTTCGAGCTCGGTCTAACCTTCAACCCGAGGGAAACAGCGTGGAAACTAAGAATGGTCAAAATAATAACCTCGAGCAGAACATCTGCATTCATATCTTCAGCGTCTCATCCGCGATGGTGGGAGTTTGTCTGACCGTGATCGGTCTCATTCGCGTAGTCATTACACTGGGAAAGGCGGACACACTGGCGGATGACTTTTTGGCGGCTGACGCGTTGTTGTTCCTCCTGTCATGTCTTACTTCGTATTGGGCACTCCGCTCACGCGGGTTCGGCCGAATGCATCGGCTCGAGCAAATCGCAGACACCGTCTTTATCGTCGCGATGATAGGTATGGTATTGATTTGTGCGCTCATTACCTATTCGGTTGCTTTATCGTGAGTTTCTCTCACGCAAGCCCGATTCGTGCAGCTCGACTAGCCGTTTCAAAGCGCGCACCCTTTAAAGCAGTTCTTTAAAAATCCGGAGACAATTCCGATAAAGAATTTTTTCGATCTCTTCATCACTGAATCCGCGCTCAATTAACTTGTGTGTCAAATTACGCGCGTGCGAATGATTGGTCAGGTCCGGGAGGAAGTGAGGTTTGGTAAATTTCGCAGCTAGCTCCTGTTGCGCTGATTCCGGCCACTGCCGGTAAATAAACTCGAAGAAATCGAAACCGATACCCACGGCATCGATGCCGATCAGCCTCGCAATATGTTCAATGTGGTCGACGTAGCGATCGAGAGTCGCCTCTTCTTTACGCGGACTTACCAGCACAGCATTAACGCCAATGACTCCGTGCTTTTCGCCAACCATTTTGATCTGCTCATCGCTGATGTTGCGTTCGATATCGTAGTATTTTCTCGCGTTCGTGTGCGAAACAATTATCGGTTTGCTCGTCAGAGCAATGATCTCCTCGAATCCAGCGGGATTAATGTGGGCAAGATCGACAATTACACCGAGCGCTTCGCATGCCCGCACTAAGTCGCGCCCAAAACCGGTCAATCCATCGCGTGAGGAACCGCTGGCTGCAAAAACTCCGCCGCTGCCGGCCGCGTTTCGCCGCGCGTGAGTGAGACCGACAATGCGCAAGCCAAGTTCGTAAAATATCCGAAGCAAATCCAAATCAGTGCCCAGCGGCTCGACTCCTTCCATGGTGATGAGGAGCGCGATTTTGCCACGCTTTCGCGCGTCGACGATTTCCCGGTAGCTTTTGCAGATGGCGAAGCGTGTGCATTGTTCCGCTCCGGCATAAGCTTGTGCTATTTGATCGAGCGCCACACGCAGCGCCATTTCCGGCAGATAGCAGTCCTCGATGTAGA
>QHRC01000107.1:9376-9852 GCA_003219995.1 Verrucomicrobiota bacterium | reverse complement strand
GATCCATAAGCATGTCGAAATGAAGATCGACCATTCCGTGCGCATGAAGCCGCTCGACTCGCTCGTCGATTGAGTTTCTTTGCCGAGCCATTTCGGTGGATTTAAAGCGTGGGTGAGGAGGCGCCCATCGTGATCGTGCCCGCCGCGTCTTTCGGCTTCGGCAAGATCAACGAGAACAAAAAGACGGTCCAGACCGTGGTCAGCGGGAGAAAGCCCGGCAGCCAGATGGACCAGCGGTTTAGGATCCCGAGTGCGATGAGACAATAAGCGGCGGAAAAAGCAATCGCACAAAGCATCAAATCGATTCGCGAAAACTTTCGTGCCGCGCCGCTCAGCGCCGTAATCGACAAAATCACAATGCAATCAAAAACCCAACTCACCCGGCGGACAAACGAATTGGTTTGGATGGTGGCGATGGCTGCGGCGAAAACGTCGGGCGGCGCAAATAGGTCCGCCGGTGCGCGAGCCAACAGAAT
>QHRC01000107.1:7337-9355 GCA_003219995.1 Verrucomicrobiota bacterium | reverse complement strand
ATTTGATCGCGCATGTCATCGAACTGGGCAGTCGGTTTGCCTCGTTCGTGTTGTTGAGCGGCCAGCATGAGCTCGTTCAAACTCAACCGGCGCGCCATCTTGGCCGCGTTTGGATTGATCACTAATGTCCCGTCGGATTGAATCGGAATTTTTCTGCCCTGCGGAAGCAGAACATCTTTTCCAATGTCGATCTTAACTTCTTCAGGGGTAACGCGCAGCCAGAGCAAGATCGCCTGGAGCACGAAGGATGGTATCACCTCGCCTCGATATTGAAAGAGCAGCGGTACGTGAATGTCGTTCGCAACCTCGCTCGGCAAATTAATAAAACCGAGGGTCGAAATCAGCCGCACATCTTCGCTCGGCTGTCGTCCGATTGCGGAGAATTCCACCAGATCACCGCGCCTTCCGGTTACTTGAGGAAAACGGGCGACCTCCTGAGGCGGAGCGTCCGGGTCCGGTGTTGCGGTCAATTCTGCGGCCAACAACAGCTTCGGCACGCGCATCACCTGGTCGATGAAAATTTGTTCTTCTTCCCTGACCCGCTCCGGCCATTGCAAGATCGGTTCGAAAGCAAACACGGTCGGCTTAAATTCAAGCGCCGCCTGGAGGAAGAGCGCGGATTCAAGTGGCGAATTTAGACCGGCCGTTCCTCGCAAAAATCTTTCCGTCGGACTGATGTCCACGTTGTCGTTTTGCGCGCCGCCGGCCCGGCCAATTTCGACGATTGTGAGCGGCACTCGCGCGTTGCGCAGTTGAGAATTCTTCAAAAGCCAATGAAGAAAGATCTCGTCGGAGCGCTGCAAACGCGGTTCTCTTAGAAACAAAAGTCCCAGCAGCAAAACTATAACCATCAGCCACAAAGAGGGCCGTTCCATCGCGGCAGAAGTGAAGAGGCAAAAGTGACGAGAGACAAGTGGCAAGTGAAAAGATTGCGTCCTCTCTCTACTCGTCACTTTGTCACTACTTGCTCAGCTCGAACATTTTTAGAATCGGCGCTTCCGCGGGTTTGCGCAGTGGCCCCGGTCTTTGTCATGTCGAGCGAAGTCGAGACATCTCTTATTGTTATGATGCAAGGGCAGCAAGAAATTGACTCGCTCGTTCCCGCTCACTCGGGCTTCGGCCTTCCCGTCCATGTCGCTCGCTTCCCCGCCGCCCATTCCTCGACTCCGCTCGGAATGACAAGATTGGCTGGCGCGTCCGGCAGTCGCACGCTCCCTACCTTATTTGCTGAGCTCGAGCATGCGCAGAATCGGCGCCTCCGCGCGTTTGCGCAGCGGTTCCGGCAAAATAATTTCCGGCTCCATATTCAAGAGCGCGTCGTACGCCTTGCCGAGCGTGTTCATTTTCATGAAGCGACATTCGCCGCAGAAGCAGTTGTCCGTCGGCCCAGGAATGAATGTTTTATCAGGAATTTCTTTGCGTAACCGATGTAACAAACCGGCTTCAGTTACGACAATGATTTCGCGTGCCGGCGATTCTTTGCAAAAGGTCACCATTTTTTCGGTGGAACAAACTTCATCGGCCAGCATGCGCACGGCATAAGTGCATTCCGGATGCGCGACCACCGGAGCGTCCGGATATCGTTCGCGAATCTTGCTGATGCTGCGCGCCGTGAACTCGACGTGGATGTAACAGGTCCCCTGCCACAAATCCATTTTCCGGCCGGTACGCTCCATCACCCATGCCCCGAGGTTCTGGTCGGGTACAAAAAGAATATGTCGATCTTGCGGCGCGGCCCGCACGATCTTATCAGCATTGCCGCTCGTGCAAATCACATCGGCCAGCGCTTTCACGCCAGCACTGCAATTGATGTAGGCGATAATGTAATAATTTTTATCGGCGCGATCTTGCAAAAATTTCTCTAGCTTTTCCGGTGGACACGATTCCGAAAGCGAACAACCGGCATCAAGATCGGGAAGAATGACCCGCTTGGTCGGATTGATGATCTTAGCTGTCTCGGCCATGAAATGGACCCCGCAAAATAAAATCACATCGGCGTCGGTTTTCTTCGCTTCGTA
>QHRC01000107.1:6598-7286 GCA_003219995.1 Verrucomicrobiota bacterium | reverse complement strand
CGACGTAATCGGCCACGTCCTGGAGTTCGGGCACCTGATAATTATGCGCCAGAATCACGCCGTTCCGCTTCCTCTTGAGCTCAAGCAACTCTTCGGCGAGATCAATGGCAGTCCGGCTCGGACCGACATCGAAATTTACACCAGCCGCCACCATTGATTAATATCACCGCTTCAGATGGATTCTCAAACAAAGCGGACAGGTGATCTTCTCGACCTCGTCGCCGCAAGCAGACTCATAGGCTTTATAGGCGCCGGTAAGCTCGCCGGCTCTGTCATTCGCGGTCTGGTGCTAGCAAAATTTTGTTCACCAGGAGAAATTATCGCTAGCGAGCCCAACGAAAGTTTGCGCGCTGCTTTGCGATATGAAGTTGGAATTCATGTTACCGAGAATAACGCAGAACTCGTGGGGCAAGCAGAATTGATTTTAATTGGAGTGAAACCGCCGGTCGTTTTGCCGGTGCTCCGAGAGGTTGCTTCACTCCTTAACGAGAAGAGCGTAATTTCGTTTGCCGGCGTCGTCCGACTCGAAGCGATGGAGCCGATTGCGAACGCGCGGTTCATGCGCGCGATGACCAACACGCCTTCAGCGATTTGTCGTGCCGCCACTGCAATCGCTCGCGGTTCGCGCACGACAAATGATGATGTCGATCTTGCGCGCAAAATTTTCAGCGCCATCGGAGTTGTGGTG
>QHRC01000107.1:0-6585 GCA_003219995.1 Verrucomicrobiota bacterium | reverse complement strand
GCTTGCGGGCAGCGGGCCGGCCTTTGTTTACACTGTGATCGAAGCGCTCGCGGAAGGCGGGAAGAAAATGGGACTCGCACCGGACACCGCCCTGACGCTTGCCACGCAAACCGTTCTGGGCGCCGCGCAACTCGCGAGCGAAAGCAAACTTTCCACGCAAGAATTGCGCAAGATGGTCGTGACGCCGGGCGGCACAACCGCCGCGGGTCTCGCGGCTCTGGAAAAGCTCAAAACGGCAGAAGGTTTAATCGCGGCCGTCCAAGCGGCGACAAAGCGGGGCCAGGAAATGGCGAAGGAAAATTTATAACGCCGCGCGCATCACGTCGAGCGGCGCTTCGCGGTCAAACCAAATTTGGAACGAGAGGGCCCCTTGATGCAGCAACATCGACAATCCGTTTGCCCCTCGTGCGCCCGCTTCTGCAGCTGCGCGAAGGAGGGGCGTCGCTTGCACGCCATAGACCGTATCGAAGACCATATGATGCGGGGCGAGCAGCCGCGCCGGGATCGGTGTTGAATCGCTCGGCTTCATCCCGAGCGGGGTCGCATTAACCAGAAGATCGATGTGCGCGAGTTGCGCGCGCAACAAGATCTCATCCCACGCAACCGCTTCCAGACGCGCAGCCGGGCCCAGCACACGTGGTCCGGCGAAAAACGGACGTAATTGCTCAGCCAGCGCCTTTGCCTTCTCGAAAGTACGATTGACCAGGACAAGGCGTTCGCAATTTTCGAGCGCGCATTGCATCGCAATCGCACGACCCGATCCGCCGCCCGCGCCGATAACCATCACCCGCAGATCGCGCAGATCGACCGAGAAGTCGCTGCGAATAGCGCGGAGGAAGCCTTCGCCGTCGGTATTCGAGGCGATCAACTTTTTATCGCGCACGCGAATTGTGTTTACCGCTCCAGCTCGAGCCGCCCGCTCATCCAATTCATCCACCGCCGCGAGCGCGGCAATTTTGTGCGGTACGGTCAGGTTTGCGCCGATAAAATCCAGTTCGGCCAAAAGATGCAGCGCGGATCTCAATTCATTTACTCGAATATGGAAACGCGCGTACTGCATGTCGATCTTGCACGCGCGCAGCGCTGCGTTTTGCATTTGCGGCGAGAGCGAATGCGCAACCGGGTCGCCGAAAACGCCGAGCCGCATCGGCGGCTTGACTGCGAGCGTCGCTTCGCGCCAATTGTCGAGATCGGCGAGCGTGTAACGTTCTGTTCTCCGCTTCTTTTTCATGGCAAAAGCGCGGTCGCGTCGGCTCGCGCCCCAAGAATTTCACGGACGCGACGGCGCGTGTCCCTCCAATGTTCCCAGTGAAGCTAGCATGCGCTCGAAACGCGCAAGCACGCGCTCTTTACCCATGACCTCAAGCATGTGATACAAACTTGGACCAACTGATCGCCCGCTCACCGCGACGCGCGCGGGATGAACGAGGTCGCCGGTCGTGCAACCAAATTTTTGCACAAGATTCTTCAAAGTGGATTCAAGCGTTTCAAGATTCCACTTGTCGATCGTGGCAAATTCGTCGCGCAACGCGCTCAGTCGCGTGGCCGCTTCCGGTTTGCCAAAGACCTTTTTAACCGCGTCTGGATCGAATTCGTAATCCTCGATGAAAAAATAGGACGTCCAATTCGGCTGCTCGCTGAGGAGCTTGATTTTCTCC
Organism: Verrucomicrobiota bacterium; assembly: GCA_003219995.1. GTDB lineage: Bacteria > Verrucomicrobiota > Verrucomicrobiia > Chthoniobacterales > UBA10450 > UBA10450. The sequence goes on along the minus strand of QHRC01000107.1, from coordinate 4,927 downwards.
TTCACGCTCCCCAAAACATCACACAGATATCTTTCGTTAGAGATGTCGATCTTTGCTTTTTCCAAAAATGGTCGCGCAAGTTCGGTGAAGCGGTCGAGCGACATTTGCGCGATGTATTGACCGTTGAGCCAAAAACATTTGTCGCGATCGAACGCGGCATTGCGTCGATTGATTTTTTCGAGCTCGAAAAGTTTTACGACTTCTTCGATATCGATCTTTTCGCGGTTGTCCTTCGGCGACCAACCGAGCAGGCAAAGGTAATTGCGCACCGCTTCGGGCACATAACCCTGCTCGATGTAAGCGGCGACGCGCGCCCCTTCATCGCGCTTGCTCATCTTCGATCCATCGTGATTCAAAATGAGCGGGATGTGCGCAAAACGCGGTGGGGTCGCGCCAAGCGCGCGATAAAGCTCGATATGCTTTGGCGTATTGGAAAGGTGATCTTCGCCGCGAATGACGTGCGAGACTTTCATTTCGATGTCGTCGATCACATTGACGAAATGAAAAATCCACGAGCCATCCGCACGGCGCACAGTCATATCCGGATGCGTTCCCGGATTGGTAAGATCGAAATCGATTTTGCCGCAAACCAGGTCGTCGACCACAACATGTTCGCGCGGCGAACAGAAACGGAGCGCGCCTTGATCTTCAAAAATGTGACCGTCGTCCTGCAACTTTTTGAGATGGCGTTCGTAAATTTCCGTGCGCTCACTTTGAAAATAGGGGCCGAATTTCCCACCGGTGTGCGGGCCTTCATCCCAGTTTAATCCGAGCCACTGCAAGCCCTCATAAATCGCGGCCGCGGCTTCTTCGGTGTTGCGCTTGAGCGCCGTGATGCTTGGTGAAAAGCCAGTTGAACAAGGCAGTGCGCGCGCCGCCGATATGGAGATAACCGGTCGGTGAAGGCGCGAAGCGGACCCGGATAGCATTCATCACTGGATTATTCTAGCCACAGATGGACACAGATAAACACAGATTGCTGTAGCGGCGCTCTGTGAGCGCCGAGTCAATTAGATCGGCGGTCGTAGACCGCCGCTACAATCATTCGATGAACAGCTTGCCGGCGCGGCGGCGGACATGTCGATCTCGAGGAAGGTTGATTTTTGCAACTCGCGCGTCGCGATCGAGCAATGAGCGAACGCGCTCAATCACTTCGAAACCGACATCGGTGACGTTGCGCGCGCGCAACCATTTCATGATTCCGCGACGTTGCAGAGCCGTCGGCACGCGGCGAAGTTTTTCGACCGAAAGATCGATATCTTGCGCGTCGGAATGTTTCACCAGCGATTCGATCCACTTTTCTTCTTCCGCCGCGATCATGGCCGCACGCCAAATGTTTACTCGAATGTTGCGCCCGATTGTTTTTTCCAAATAAGGAATGATGCGGCGGCGGATGCGATTTCGCAGCGGCATTAAATTCTTGTTCGACGCGTCTTCCCGAAACTTCAGTTGGTGCTCTCCAACGTACGCGTCGATGTCGCCACGCCAAGCTCCAAGAAGCGGGCGAGCAATCGTAAGATCGACATCTTCGACTCGACGGGTCGCGATTTCGCGCATCGCGCTCAATCCGGTGACGCCGGCCCCGCGAAACAAGTTCATCAAAAAAGTTTCGACGAGATCGTCCGCGTGATGGGCGAGAAAAATAGTGCGGCAGCGTCTGCGTTTTGCCACTTGCGCAAAGAATCGGTAGCGCGCTTCGCGGGCGGCCGTTTCGACCGATAATTTTTTTCGCGCGGCGACCGCACCGACGTTCCTCGAACGGATTTCAAGGTCGAGATCGTAACTGGCGGCAAGTTTTCGGACGAAGCCCACATCGGCGTCGCTGGAGCGCCCGCGCAATTGATGATTCAAATGGCAGACGACCAGCTTTTTGTATCCAAGACCGACCAGCCAATGAAGCAGGAAGACCGAATCGCGTCCGCCGGAGACGCCGACCAAATAACGCGCCTCAGGCCGGAGCCGGCGAAGCAAATTCTCATTTATTTGAATCCAGTTCATGCGGTCGTCGCATCCAATCTTCGACGCCCAACCATGAACCTTCAATGTTCAGTTCGTTTAGACAAAAACCGAACACGGCGGCGTCTTGAGAATAGGAAGGACAAACACATGAATAACCGATATAACCAATCGATTTACGCGCTCCTGGTTCGCTCGGAGGAGAAGAGCCGGGACATGCTGGAGACGGCAGTTTACGCGATCTGCGTTTTGACCGCAGTGTTCGCGTTCTGGCAATTCGCGCAGCAGCCCAATCCGCTGCCAATGGACGGACTAAGCGCCACCTCTGACGAGCATTGGACTTCAAGGCCGGCCGTATCGTAAGTTAGAGCCTCGGTTGACAATGAATGAACGTTCATTCATTGTTCAAACCCCATGGCTCATCAATTAGAGAACGGTCTCGAGCGGCGAACTCAAATCCTTGATGCCGCCGTGGTATGCTTTGCCAAGCGAGGATTCCATCAGACCAGCATGCACGATATTAGCGCCGAGGCAGGCATCAGCGTCGGTTTGATCTACCGCTATTTTCAAAACAAAGACGCCGTGATCTCCGCGATGGCGGACCGGCACAAAAAACAGATCAACGAAATTTTGGGACAGGCGCGGCAGGCCTCGGGGCTGCTCGAGTCATTGGAGATCTTGTTCACCGCGCATTGCGGTGAAAATGAACCGCAGGTCGTCTCGGCGTTCGTGGTCGATCTTTTCGCCGAAGCATCACGCAACATGCGAGTGGCCGAACTGGTCCGCGACGTTTGTGAAACGACCATGAACGGCGTGACTGATTTGATCGCACAGTCTCCAGAAGCCAAAGCGACGAATTTGACTCCGCGTGAAATGGCTGAGCTGATTTTTGCAGTTAACGACGGCACTCTCATGCGCGATGTGCTCAAGATTGGTCCGACATCTGAAGAACGGCGCGCCCAACAATTGAAAGTCGCCCGGAATTTGTGGCGGTTATTGTTCAAAAAGCAAAACGAACCGGCTTATGCATGACGTGGCGAGAGCCCGAGAATTTCAAATGAAGCGAATCCCGAAAAACGTCGTCAAGGCCGGCGTCGGAGTTCTCGCGATTTTCGCGGTTCTTGCTGCAATAAAAGCGCTGCAAATCGTGAAAATGACATCGGGCGGCGGCGGCGGAATGCCGCCCACGACGGTAACGAGCGCAGAAGTGAAGCAAGAAAATTGGTCGCCGTTGCTCTCGGCTGTCGGTTCCATTTCGGCGGTGCAAGGCGCAGTCGTCAGCACTGAGCTTCCGGGCACGGTAGCAGAAGTCGCGTTCGAATCGGGTGCTACGGTAAAAAAGGGGGACTTACTGGTGCGGCTTGATGCGTCGGCGGAAGAAGCACAGTTCCGTTCGGCCCAGGCGGATCTTCAACTGGCCGGTAATGATCTGCAACGTTCCCGCGATCTCGCCGCCCGCAAGGTCATTTCCAAAGCCGAACTCGATTCCGCGGAATCCAAGTTCAAACAGAAGGAAGCAAGTGTCGACCAGATGCGTTCGATGATCGAGAAAAAGACGAGCCGCGCGCCATTTAATGGCCTCGCCGGTATTCGCCAGGTCAACGTCGGTCAGGTTGTCAAAGAAGGAACGCAGATTGTCTCGGTACAAGCCCTCGATCCAATCTTTGTCGATTTTGCGCTGCCCGCGAAGAGTCTTTCGCAACTTTCACCCGGGCTCGAGGTGCATGTGCGCACGGACGTTTCCCCGGGCCGTGAATTTACCGGCAAGCTGACAGCGATGAATTCGTCAGTGGATGCAGCCACGCGCAATGTGACTTTGCAGGGAACCCTGGAGAATCAGGACCACGTATTGAAGCCGGGAATGTTCGCGAAAGTGGACGTTGTTTTGCCGCAGAAACAGCCTGCGCTGGTAATTCCGGCGACGGCGATTGCCTATGCCCCGTACGGCGATTCGGTTTTTGTAATTGAAAAGAAAAAGGACCCGAAGAGCGGCAAGGAATCGCAAGTGATCCGGCAACAGTTTATCCGCACGGGGGAAACGCGCGGTGATTTTGTGACGGTAACCCAGGGATTGAAGGCGGGCGAAACGGTGGTCAGCTCCGGTGTTTTCAAATTGCGCAACGGGATGCCGGTGGTGATCAACAACGAACTTGCGCCGAAGCCGCAGCTTTCGCCAACGCCGGCCCAAACGTAAAAATCGACATCTTGTAAGATCGACATGAAATCGTTCACCGACATTTTTGTGCGGCGGCCGGTGCTGGCGATGGTAGTGAGCTTTGTCATCGTCATTGCCGGACTTCAGGCGATTAAGACGCTGAATGTGCGACAATACCCGCGCAGCGAAAACGCGTCCGTTACGGTCCGGACAGTTTACGTCGGCGCGAGCGCGGATCTGGTGCGCGGTTTCATCACTTCCCCGCTGGAACGCGCAATCGCGGCAGCCGACGGCATCGACTACTTGCAATCCACAAGTCAGCAAGGGCTCTCAACGATTACCGCGCGATTGCGGTTGAATTACGATTCGAGCAAGGCGCTGTCCCAAATCAGCGCACAGGTAGAATCGGTCCGTAACTTTCTCCCTGTCGAGGCGGAAGTTCCCACGATCAAGATCGAGCAGGCCGATTCGCAGTACGCTTCAGCCTATCTCAGTTTCACCTCCGATATTCTGCAGCCCAACCAGGTCACGGATTATCTCGTCCGAATCGTACAGCCGCGTCTTTCCGCAATTCCGGGCGTGCAGGCGGCAGACATCCTGGGTGGACGCACGTTCGCCATGCGCATTTGGCTCAAGCCGGACCGGATGGCGGCACTCAACATCAGCCCAGTGCAAGTTCGGCAGGCGCTAGCGGCGAACAATTATCTCGCGGCAGTCGGACAAACTAAAGGCGCGCTGGTGAAGGTTAATCTGACGGCCAACACCGATCTGCACACAGCGGATGATTTCAAACAGCTCGTCATCCGGCAGGAGAAT
>QHRC01000168.1 GCA_003219995.1 Verrucomicrobiota bacterium | reverse complement strand
GACAATTTCATGGCGCATGTGCCGGAGAACATCGTCACGATTTTCGACGAAGCCTATTTCGAGTTCCTGAACAACCCGCCCGACACGCTTCGCTACGTTCGCGAAGGGCAAAACATCGTCGTCCTGCGCACCTTTTCAAAAATTCACGGCCTAGCCAGCTTGCGGGTCGGTTATGGCATCGCATCGCGCGACTTGATCGACGTGCTGCAAAAAACGCGACAACCGTTCAACATCAACGGCATCGCCCAGGCCGGCGCGTTGGCCGCGCTCAACGATCAGGCGTATCAACGCAAAACGAAGGAGGTTGTCGATGCCGGGCGCGCTTACCTGGAAGAGCAATTTCGCGACATGCAGCTTGGGTTTGTGCCGGGCGCAGCCAATTTTATCATGGTCAACGTCCGCGACGGTGCCGCCGTCTTTAAAAAATTACTGGCGCACAAAATCATCGTCCGCCCGCTCAAAGGCTACAATTTGCCGGAATGGGTCCGCATTACCGTGGGAACAATAAAAAATGCATCGCAGCGCTAACGGAAGTTCTCAACGATCGTGCTCAGATCTAATTGCATCGACTTCTGAGTATGGTAAGGTGTATGGTATGTCGTCTGCAACCAAAGCAACTTATTCGCTCGATTCCGCAACTCTGGAAAAGCTGAATCGGCTCTCCCGCCACTGGCAAGTTTCTAAGACCGAAGTGCTGCGCCGAGCATTGCATCAGGCTGCGCAAACGGCTGCGCCCTCCACCGAAGAACGCCTCGCCGCTCTGCATACGCTTCAGCGATGGGCGAAGGAGAAACGAATCGATCTGAAAAAGTGGAAGAAGATTATTAAGGATGGCCGGCGTTAGCACTGATGAGGTGGTAGAGCTTGACTCGAACTTCCTCGTTGATGTTCTCCACGCTAAGGGGAGTCAAACCGAAGCGCTTCGCACTTGGATGCGGGCAGGGGCGAAAATCCAAATCAGCGCCATCGCATGGTCCGAGTATCTGTGCGGGCCACTCGAACCAGCCCTGGTGCCTGTTGCGCGAAAATTACTCAGCACCATTGAGCCTTTCACCGAACAAGACGCCGAGCTCGCAAGCCAGCTTTTCAATCGAACTGGGCGCCGCTCACGCAGTCACGTCGATTGCATGATCGCAGCGCACGCGATTCGCCGCCGCGCGGTTCTGGCGACGTTGAACGCGCGCGACTTCCGCCGGTTCGAGAAATTTGATCTTAGGCTCGCTTAGACTGGAGCAAACAAACATGACCGGTTCCGACGCTATCGCCGCCATCTCCACGCCCGCCGGGGAAGGCGCCATCGCTCTCGTCCGTCTTTCGGGCGGCGATGCCATCGCCGCCGCCGACAAAATTTTTCGCGGCAAAGAAAAGCCTTCGAAATTTGCGCCGCAGGTCCAGCATCTCGGCGAGATTGTCGATGAAACGGGCCGATTGATCGATCAAGTGATGATCTCGATCCATCGCGCGCCCGCCAGTTACACCGGCGAGGATTTGGTCGAGATCGGCTGTCACGGCGGCACATTGGTCAGCGCGAAAGTGCTCGACGCTTGTCTCCGCGCCGGCGCGCGCGCGGCGCGGCCAGGAGAATTCACCGAACGCGCGTTCCTCAACGGCAAAATGGACCTTACTCAGGCCGAAGCGGTCATCGATTTAATTCGCGCCAAAACCGATCTCGCTTTGCGTTCCGCCACCGAGCAACTCGAAGGCAGGCTCGGCCGGAAAATCAAGTCCATCCGCGACGCACTGGTCGATCTTGTCGCGCAGATCGAAGCATCGATTGATTTCCCGGAAGAGGATATTGCTCCGGATGAAGGGGAAAAGTTGAGTGCGCGACTCGATTCGATCCGTCGAAACATCTCCGAACTTCTGGCCACGGCCGACCAGGGCCGCATTTTGCGCGAAGGCCTGCGCGTTGTTATTTACGGCGCGACCAACGCCGGCAAATCCAGTTTGCTCAATCGACTCCTTGGCTACGACCGGGTGATCGTCAGCGAAACGCACGGGACGACGCGGGACACGATCGAGGAAATGATCAACCTTCGCGGCGTGCCGATCCGGTTGCTCGATACCGCCGGGTTGCGCACGTTGGCCGGAGACCTCGAGCGCGAAGGAATTGCGCGCACGGAACGATCCTTGCAAACGGCGGACTTGTGTCTTCACATTGTCGATCGAAACGCGGGGCGGCCTGCGCATTTCGAAAAGCAAAACGCAAATGAGAACGAAATCTTTTTGCTCAACAAAAGCGATCTGAGCGAGCACACCGACTGGAAAAACACGGGCGCGCTGCGCATTTCCTGCGTAACGGGCGAAGGTTTACCGGAGCTGGAGAATGAAATTCTAGCCCGCGTCGCCAGGCAAAATTTGCGGGCCGAGAGCGCGGTCGCAATCAACACGCGGCACCGCGATTGCCTGCGGCGCGCGCTAGACGCGTGCGATCGCGCGCGTGCGACGATGGACCATGGACTCGCGCCGGAATATGCGGCAGTCGATCTCAATGGTGCGTTGCGCGCGCTGGGAGAAGTAATCGGCGCGGTGGATGTCGAGCAGATTCTCGATTCTGTCTTCGGCCAGTTCTGCATCGGCAAATGAGAAGTAGCTACGAGCGACTCATTAGGCCATTGCTCTTTTCTCTCGACGCCGAAGCGGCGCATCATCTCGCCATCGTGCTGCTGCGCGGCGCCTCCTATTTCGATCTTGCGTTGCGCGCGCTCCAGTCTTTTCAGCCCGCGCCGAAGCCGAAAACCGTTTTCGGGCTGACCTTTCGGAATCCGATCGGACTGGCCGCGGGCCTGGACAAAAACGGCGTGGCTTTGCCAGCATGGGCCGCGCTCGGCTTCGGTTTCATCGAGATCGGCACCGTGACTGCCAAAGCGCAGTCCGGCAATCCAAAGCCGCGCATCTTTCGGTTTCCCGAGCAAGAAGCCTTGATCAATCGTCTTGGATTCAACAACGAGGGTGCAGCCGCGATCGCCGAACGGCTGCGCAAACTGCGGGGCGGCAAGCGCTGGCCCGATGTTCCCCTCGGCATCAACATCGGCAAATCGAGGGAGACACCGTTGGAGGAGACCACAGACGATTACCTCTACTCTTTCCGGCTGCTTCGGGAATTTGCCGATTACATTGTCTTAAATGTGAGCTCGCCCAACACGCCGGGTTTGCGCGAGTTGCAAGGACGCGAGGCACTGGCGCAATTGCTTGGTGCGGTTCGGGAAAAAAACCAAATCGCGCCTAAACCGGTCCTGATAAAAATCTCGCCCGATCTCTCGTCTAACGAATTGAACGAGGTCATTGCCACCTGTGAAGAAAATGAAGCCGCCGGGATCATCGCGACCAATACAACCCTTGATCACTCGTCAATTCCGACCGTTCTCGATGAAGCAGGCGGTCTGAGCGGCGCGCCGCTGCGCGAAAAATCAACCGCCTTGATTCGCGCAATCAGCGCAAGATCGGCGATCCCCGTGATCGGCTCGGGCGGAATTTTTGACGCGCGATCCGCTCGCGAAAAATTTGAGGCTGGAGCGAAGCTTCTTCAGATTTATACCGGTTACATTTATCGCGGGCCGGGCTTGCTTGACGAAATCGCCAGAGAATTGTAGGGGAGGCGCATCGCGCCGTCTGCTAAATCGGCAACCGAAGCGGTTGCCTACAACGGAATAATCACACGCGCCTTTGCCAGCGTCCGCGAATTTAGATTGAGGAGGTGAGCAAAATGTTGCGTTGGGCTTTAATTTTTTTGGTCATCGCGCTGGTGGCGGCGCTGTTCGGATTTACCGGGATCGCTTCAGCCGCGGCGGGAATCGCAAAATTTCTCTTTTTTCTTTTCCTGGTTGTTTGTCTGGTATTCTTCATCCTCGGCATTTCGGTGGCGAAAAAACTCTAGCCGGTTTCCAGTGAGAGTGGCAGCCCGGTGGCAAATGGGTTCGCCGTTTCGCGCCGCTGTTATTCCTGGCGCTCTTCGGCCGGAGATCGCGGCGGCGGCGCCTCGTGAAAGCCACGCCAAGTTCGATGGTGCGATTCGATTCGCTCCAGTTTCGCACGCTGTTCGTCGGTCAGATTCGCCGCCATTTCCCGGTGCATTTGGGTCATCGTCGCGTGAACCTGTTGGCCGGTCTCCATTCGAATCCGTTCGAGTTGCGCGGCGGCGTTATCGATAACTGGCGAAATCTTCGCGACCTGTTCCGGCGTGAGCTCGAGTTCCGCACGCAGCCGTTGCCGCATGTGCTCGGCCAGGACGCCGCGATGGTGATGTTGAGCAAAGAAGAAATGCCGCGCCTGAGACGCGCCGAAAAATCCGCCGGTCATGCCGCCAGCGAGAAAGACGAGCACGAAGCCGACGAGCAACTTCCATTTCAACGCGGTGCTCATTGCGAAAATTCATCCTGAATCGCGGAGTCCGCGATGGCAAATTTGTTAGAAAACGAATCATCGAATTCCCAAGTTTGCCTAAATTCGCGGTAGGCGCCCGCTGCCGAGAACACAAGAATGGCGCACGCGAACAGCGCGACTCGACGAAGCAATCGCGCGATTCCATTCGGTGCGCCTTCGTGTGTGCGCCAAATCGCCACGACTCGCGCAGCGAATCCAAATGGTGCTTCCAGCGCAACATCGTCGTTTGTCAGTGCCGCCGATCGCAGTAACCGATCAAGTTTTTCATCGCCATCCTTCATAAATTTTCTCTCGCCGAAATTTTGGTGAGTTGATTCTTCATTTTTTGCCGCGCGCGATACGCTCGCACTTTGATCAGAGACGTGCTCCAGCCAGTGATCTTGCGAATCTCTTCCACGGAACGCCCTTGCAAGTAAAGCAAATCGAGGACAAGGCGTTCGGCCGGTTTCAGAAGATCGAGCAGATGTTCGACCAATTGGCGCGAAGCGAACCGCCGGTCGGGCGACAGCTCCCCGGACGATGCAGCGAGATTTTCCACGACCGCCTGTTCTTCCTCACTCAAATCGGCATGTCGTAACTCAGGCCGCACTTTCTCGGCTGCGATTTGATTGAGGCAGGTGTTAATGGCAATGCGTGAGACCCAATGCTCGAGCGGCACTTTGCCGGAAAATTGGGATAACTTTTGGAATACTTTGATAAAAATCATTTGGCAAAGATCCTCCTCCGAAGTTCGTCGCGGTCGATGGGCGCGCACCATCTTTGCGACCAACGGATAAAGCCGCCGCACCAGTTCGCGAGCCGCTTCATCGTCATGCTGGAGCGCAGCTTCAACCAGCGCGCGTGCATCATTATCATCCATGCAATAGTCGAGGTCGCATCCACACTATTAACTAAGACCGGCATGCGTGCGTTGTGGTTACAAGCATGCCGCCCTTAAATCGACAAGAGAAAATTGTAACCGGCGCTGGCTTCCTCCGGTCAACAATTGTGAAAGAGGCGCAGAAGCGCTTGGCAAAACACCAAACAGAACAAAACCTATGAAACGAAACTTATTTGCAATTGTCGCCGCAGGAGCAATCGCGCTCGGCGGCTTCGCCGTTGCCCAACCGGAAGACGGCCCCGGTGGCAAAGGCGGATGGCATGGTCACGGCAATCCGCTTGAGCATATGACCGAGACATTGAAGCTAACACCGGACCAGCAGACGAAAGTCCAGCCGATCCTCGATCAAGCCAAACCGCAGATCGCCACCATCCACCAGGAGGCGATGGAAAAAACAAAAGCAGTGATGGACAAGACGATGTCGCAAATCCGGCCCCTGCTTACCCCGGAACAGCAGCAGAAACTCGACGACGTCCAGAAGGCGCATCAAGACATGCGTAACGCGCGGAAGGAACTTCACGACGCCACGAAGGAATAACCTCGGCTACTTCGAGAGTGGAGCGGCGGCGATCAGGGAGAAGGGTCGCCGCCGCGTTCTTTTTTTTGCAAAACGGACTCCGTACCAAAAAGTATAGGGACGCGTGTTCTCACGCGCAGATGCGAATCGCGGCTGAGGACAGGCGCCACTGCACCCTGACAGCTTCAACCTTGTTTTCCTCTCCAAGAGAATAGAAGCGCAATAACTCCAAGCGTGGCGAAAACAGCGGCCGTGACGAGGCCGGTCCGGAAGATGAGAGCGCGCGAGTGGAAATCGCTCTTCGAGTGAGCAGCCACTCCAATCAAAAAAAACAGCAGCGCGGTGTAGATCAAGATTAAACCGATCGCTTTTCCGGTGTCGCTGGCGATTTTCATTTCAGGAATGGCCGGTCAAAGCTGCGCCGGACGATTCAATTTCCAATCCCAGTTCACGCAACAACCCAAGATCGATATCTACCGCCGGATTCTTTGCGGTCAGAAGTTTGTCGCCGAAAAAAATCGAATTCGCGCCGGCAAAAAAGCAGAGCGCCTGGCCTTCCCGCGAAATCCTGGTGCGCCCGGCGGCGAGGCGGACACGCGCTTTCGGCAACGCAATTCGGGCGACGGCAATGAGGCGGACAAGCTCAAAAACATCAACTGACGGTTGGTCGGCCAGCGGCGTCCCGCTTTGCGGGATCAAACAATTGATCGGCACGCTTTGCGGCGGTGGATCGAGTTCGCTTAAAATCTCAATCATGCGCAGCCGATCGTTTTCCGATTCACCCATGCCGATGATTCCGCCGCAGCAGACCGACATGCCGCTTCCCTGGACGGCGGCGATCGTGTTCAAGCGATCTTGGAAGGAATGTGTACTTACAATCTCGGGATAAAATTCGGGCGAGGTGTCGATGTTGTGATTGTAAGCCGTTACGCCGGCCGCCTTGAGTTTGCGCGCCTCCACCGGACCGATCTCGCCGAGCGTGACACAAACTTCCATGCCGAGCCCGCTTACTTCTCGGACGATCTCGAGCACGCGCTCAAATTTCTCCGTCCCATCGCGCACGCCGCGCCAGGCCGCGCCCATGCAGAAACGGGTCGCCCCCTGGGCGCGGGCTCGTTGCGCCGTGGCCTTAATTTTTTGGATCGACAATAACTCTTCGCGCTCGAGGCCGGTGGAATAATGCGCAGACTGCGTGCAATAGGCGCAGTCTTCGCTGCACCCGCCGGTCTTGATGCTGAGCAAACTGCACCGCTGCACATCTTCACCGCGCCAATGTTCGAGATGCACCGAACGGCTTTGCGAAATCAAATCGAAAAGCGGCTGATGATACAGCGCGGATAACCCGGAAAATTTCATGACTGGCGGACGAAGTAGCGTGGGGCCCGAAATAACAGTAAGAGATTCCTCGACTTCGCTCAGAATGACAAGAGCGGGGATGTTAAATCGGAAAATCAAAAATCAATTGATTCGCTCGCCTCCCGCTCGCTCACCCTCTCGGGCTTGCCCGTCCATTTCGCGGCTTCCCCAGCCGCTCAATTCACCCACTTCCCGCCTTCGGAAGTGAGAATCGGCAGTTCTTCCATCATGAACTGCGTTTTGCCGATCGCGCCGATCATATGCGTGCCGGTGGCGTTGTACCACTTCTTCGACATGCTCTCGCCGGTATGGCAGCCCCAGCTCTTGACGTAAGCACCGTACACGAAATCGCGCCGCGCGATCTTGCTCAGCTCGCTTTCGT
>QHRC01000272.1 GCA_003219995.1 Verrucomicrobiota bacterium | reverse complement strand
CACCGGTTGATTGCAGTCGCCGTGCAATAAACGCAGAAATTCGCGCTCCGCCCTCAGACAAAGCCGCGTGTCGAAATCGTTCAACGGCTCGACCAGCATCCTGACGCGATCGTCTCCGCTGCGCATTTGCATCGCGATTATCCCCTGCCCTCCGGCCGGCAAAAAGATTTCTTGAGGCAGAACTTCGAGGAAAAATTCGCTGTTTTCAAAACGAAGACGCTTCTCCTTTACCTCGAGGCCGAGCCGCTCCAAGCCAGCTCGCGCCAGAATAATGGCGTGCCATTGATCGGTCGCGAGCTTGCGCAAGCGAGTGGGCACATTGCCGCGAAGATCGACGATCTCCAGATCGGCGCGTTTCCAGCGGAGCTGATGCCTGCGCCGCACGCTGCCGGTGGCGACGATTCCATTGGAAGGAAAGGAATGGAGATCCCACGGCATGATTGAAACCAATATGTCGTCCACCGGCGCCCGCGGAAGAACGGCCGCGATCTCCGTCCCGGCCGTTAATTGGCTCGGCAAATCTTTTGCGCTGTGCACGGCAAGATCGACATCTCCCGCGAGCAGCGCTCGTTCGATTTCCGCCGTGAATAATCCTTTTCGTCCTGCTGGCTGAACTGCGTCTCGAATCTTACGATTATTTTCGTCGCCCCAAGTGGTAATGATTTTTGTCTCGACCGTTAAATCCGCCCAGCGCGCACGTAACCCACCGCTGACCAGGCGCGCCTGCGCCTGGGCCAATTCGCTTCCGCGCGTGCCGATTACAATCTGCGAAGGTTTCATGATTGCTTCTGTAGCGGCCGTCTATGACCGCCGAACCGCATTATCCCGAGCGATATTCCAGCGCAAAGATCTCCCCTGTAAACGGCCAGTCTTCCGCTTTTCTTACAAGTCCCGCTCGCACCGGATTTCCGCGAACGTAGTTCCACTTTTCTGAGTACGATTCTTCACTCCGGAGCATGTGATCGAAAAATGTTCTCTGCCAATGTGGCGGGGCAACTCTACTCGCACGCAAAGCCTTCGAGATCGTATTCTTCAAAGATTTAGCCCAAGCAGGTAGTGTGATTTTTTCATCGTCAGTTGCGACGAATAAATGCAAATGATCTGGCATAATCACGTACGCGCCGATCCATGCCCCGTGCGCCGGACCTTCCCGCGCAAAGCGGAGAAACGTTTCGTGGATTGCCGTAGTAGCAAGAAGTTTGCGTCGATCCTGCATGCAGGCTGTGACGAAATAGATTGGCGAGCGCACGAACATCAGATCAAGACGACGCAGGCGGTGCTTTCGATTTTCGGCGGTCATAGACCGCCGCTACAATTCTTGCGTCCGCAACGGCGTCTCACCGATCGGCGGATGTTCGTCAGCTGCCGATGGACCATTCAATCCGCGCGAAATCAATTTGCCAAAGTCCGCGACGTGTTCGGCGATGATTGCTTCGGCCGCAGCAATTTGCTGGCGACGCTGCGCAAGCGATTGCTGTGCGACCGATTGCAGCGAATCGATGTCATAAAGATAAACGCCATCCATTTCGTTCACGCTGGGATCGACATCGCGGGGTACCGCAATGTCGATGATGAAAAGTGGCCGGTCGATCCGTTCGCGTAACATCGGCCCGAGATTTTCCGGCGTCAGCAATGGCGTTTCGGACGATGTCGATGTAATCAGGATGTCGATTTCGCGACACTGCGCCGGCCATTCATCGAAGGCAATGACGCGACCACCCGACAAGTGCGGCGAGAATCTCCGCTCGCTCGCCCGAACGATTGCTCACGCGGAGATCGGTCACTCCGCGTGAAACGAGCGCGCGCGCCGTGCGTTCGCTTGTTTCGCCCGCGCCGAGGACGAGAACTTTTCGCCCGGCCAGGTCGCCAAAGATTTTGTCGGCCAGATCGACCGCCACCGAGCCGACTGAGACCGAGCCGCGCGTAATCTCAGTGCGAGTGCGGACTTGTTTCGCGACCCGGAATGCGCGTTGAAAAAGACGATGCAGATACGCTCCCGCCGCGCCGGATTTTCTTGCCGATTCATACGCTTTCTTCGCCTGACCGAGAATTTCTGTCTCGCCCACCACCATCGAGTCCAGTCCGGAAGCGACCCGGAAGAGATGTTGTGCGCATTGCGCGTCTTCGTACCGATAAAAGGGAGCTGAGTCAGGCGAGATATGCTTGTCAATCGTCCGAGCGAGGCAACTGGCGATATCCAGCGTCGATACGCGTGTTTCCGATGCGCCGTAAACTTCCACCCGGTTGCAAGTCGTCAGCACCAACGCCTCCACGCAGCCGGAATGGCGCAACACACAATCCGTTTCGGCGTTTCCGGTGAAACGTTCGCGCACCTCGACGTCAGCATTGTGATGGCTCAAGCCGACGCAGAAAACATTCATGGCGTGTGCATCTGGGCGGTGAAGGTGATTCCCCAGAGAAGGGTGAGCGCCGCGCTAAATCCGACGATGCAAAGCGCGGCCACGCGTTTCGGAGTAAACCGGCGGAGATGTCGGCCTTGCAAAATCGCACCATAAAGCAGCCACACGCCGGTCGCGCAAATCACCTGCACCCATGGCAACGGTTGCCCGACAAAAAAACCGCTTATCAATCCGAGTGTGTAAAGGGCAAAACCCCACCAAAGCAGCCGCGTAATGGCCGCGAAGAGATCGCTCAGCGGCGGCAAATGATAAAAAATGGTGTGTAACTGATGCGTCTTGAGCTGGCGTTCCTGCACGAGATACATCACGCCCGCGATGCCAGCGAGCGCGAATGCGCCGTAGGCGATCAGCGAAAAGGAAGCATGAAATTCCAGCCACGGATTCGCCGGTAACCGCGCCGGATGGACATTGTCGATCCTGGCCAGCAAAGCGAATGTTTGAA
>QHRC01000167.1:9448-12498 GCA_003219995.1 Verrucomicrobiota bacterium | reverse complement strand
ATCATCAAGGCATTTCGTGAGCTTTGTCGGCTTTGGCGGCAGCTTCACCACGTCGCACCCGACCAGGCAGGACTCTATTCCGCCACCACTAAGGAAGCTTATGCTGCCACGCTGTTACCAGATTCCTCGCTAATATCCGCGTGATCCTGACGGCAATTCGCGAACTCCTGCGCCTCTCGCGACAGCTCCGCAATGTCGCCCCTGATGCAGCAAACCCAACATCGGACGGCGGCTGTAGGGCTTCGATCTACCCTCCCACATCCCAAGCGTGTCATTTGTTGAAGTGGTGTTCCTGCGCTCAAGAATCATCGGCTTGATGTCCGCTTGGAGCACGTAAGGGCTCTCAGGATAGCCACGTCGTGGGGTTGTGAGCATTCCTTCCTGCCGGCAATCGCAAACGAAAGTTCCGCTCTGATGTTGGCGTAAAACCGAATCGAGTTTTTTCGCTGATGAAAAATTAATTCGGCTGCCACACGCGACAATTTCAGGTGCAGTTGCCCGAGTCAATTCCCACGCCTACGTTTTGTGCCTCCAATGGACCGCGAGGCGCTGATTTTTCTTCACATCCCAAAGACAGCCGGGACGACACTCAACCGGATCATTGAATGGCAGTATAGCCCGCTTTCGATTTTCACAATTGATCCGTATGGGATTCGGGCAACAACCGAACGATTCAAGACCTTTTCGGAGCAGCGACGCCGCCGGTTGCGAGTCGTGCGCGGGCATCTGTTTTACGGAATTCATGAATTCCTGCCGCAAGGCGCCACATACATCACGATGCTCCG
This sequence comes from Verrucomicrobiota bacterium, assembly GCA_003219995.1. Classification (GTDB taxonomy): domain Bacteria; phylum Verrucomicrobiota; class Verrucomicrobiia; order Chthoniobacterales; family UBA10450; genus UBA10450. The sequence continues at coordinate 11,713 of QHRC01000167.1, read as the reverse complement.
GGACCCAGTGGCCAGACTTCTATCGACGTACTATTTTATTTTGCGCAGGCCCCTTCATCCACTGCACCGAACATTCAAAACCCAACGACTTGGGTTGGAGGATCTTATCCGATTAACGCCTAATCGCCAGAACCTGCAGTGCAGATTCATCGCCGGGATTGGACGCGTTGAAGACGTCGAGGTGCGCGCCGAAGCAGGTCGAGCGACGTCGGCTGGGATTTGCGACGAACGGGTGTTGGAGATCGCAAAAGAAAACCTGACGCGTTCATTTCGTGTGATCGGGCTGACTGAAAGATTCCAGGAGAGCTTGTTGCTAATGATGACATCCTTCGGGTGGAAAATTTCTTTTTATGAGAACCGCAAAGTTTCGAAGATTCGCTCCGCGGTCGAACCGGGAGTGGCCGATATGATTCGCGAACACAATCGGCTCGATATTGAGCTCTATGACTTTGCGAAGAAGCTCTTTGAAGAAAGTCTGTGCAAGAACGAGGACTCGATCAGGGAGGCATTGGCTACTCTTCGTTCCATTCCGAAGCCTGGATCGTTCAAGAGGTTTGGCTATTCGACCATGGGCGTCGGCCGATTTCTAGTGAGCAAGATCGCATCTGCGATATGACACCGACCGTCGGACGATTTGCGTCACGAACGGCGGCACCCATGGGTGCCCGTCACAATCGCTGCGGCTTTTGGGGGAACGGCGCAACTAGACTAGCGCACGGGCGAAGGTCCAGGCTTGAACCGATCACCAGGATATTTTCGAGAAACATCGTAGCCGGTACCACGAGAAGTGATCAATCGGCCGGTAGGGACACACATGCTCCCGCCCAGCTTCTTGCACCTCATTCGGAACTTTCTCGCCATTCCGCTGCGACTCACACCTCGCTCTTTGCTGAGCGGGCATGGCCGATCCGGCCAAGCTTATGCGTCACGCGGATGCCCGAAAAATGCAGAGCAATTGAGCGCTTTCGAGTTCGAGATACACGCAAACCTTCTCTAAGTGGGGTTCGAGGGCGTCCTAGCTGGAGTTCGTTCGAGCTTGTGCCAATCGATCGCGACGCATTGGCATCGACCTTCATGAGAGCAAAAACCACCACTCAGATAACGACATTGTTTCGGTTCGCCAAAACCGTGGCTTTCCTCAGGCGGCTGTTCCCGGGACGCGCGTTTGTTCGGCTGCTCATCGTGGCAGTGCTTTCCGGCGAAATCGCAAACGCTCAAGACCTCAAACCCGGTCCGCATGGAATCTTCGCGTTACTTCCTTCCTTCAACAACGCCCGCCGCGTCAATCTCGCGCGACCCGTCTGGTCGAATCCACTCGTGCGCGGTGTGCGTCTCCGCACCGTTTGGCGCAATGTTCAACCGGAGGAGAGCAGCTTCGACTGGTCCTATTTCGACGAAGCCGTCGTGCTGGCCGCGCGCCACGGCAAGTCCATCGGTCTGTCGGTGGCGGCCGGTATCTTTACCCCTGATTGGGTGTATCGCGGCGGCGCACAGCGGTTTGATTTCACGCTGACCGGGCCGTGGAGGCCGACCCGCCACATGACAATGCCGGAGCCGTGGGACGATGAATTTTTGAAAAAATGGGGAGCGACGGTGCGCGCGATGGGGCGGCGCTACGATGGCAATGCCAGCGTGGCTTACGTGGTGATCGGCGGGCTGGGATTCAGCATTGAATCGTTCTACGTAAAGACGCCCGAAGACATTGCGAAGCTACAATCGCTCGGCGGTGCCGCTCGTTGGCTGGAGGGCGCGAAACGTATCGTCGATCTGTATGCGGAGGCATTCCCGGCGACGCCGTTTTTGTACGCCATGGCAACCCCCATCAAAGACGACTACACCGCGACTCGCGAGCTTGTCGAATACGGCGTCGCGAAATATCCGGGGCGCTTCGGGATCATGCATGCAGGGCTCAACGCTGCGGCAGGGCTATCGCTTTATCCGAATCACGCGGTGCAGATTTACTCCGCGAAAGCGCCCGCCGGATTTCAGATGGTATGGAGTACCGAAGCCAACGAAGGAGCGAAGCGTGTGAAGGGTACGCTTGCCCAGGCGCTCGCGCGCGGTGCGGAATTCAATGGCCAATTTGTGGAAGTATACGAAGTCGACTGCCAGAATCCGGCCTACGCGGGCGATCTCCGCGAGGCCGGGCAACGCCTCGCGCCGGGAAAGAGTCAGCCCGCACAATGAACGATTCGACGCCCGATCGCGCCATCATTTTTCTTCACCTGCCAAAATGCGGCGGCACCACTCTCAACCGCATCATCG
>QHRC01000167.1:8538-9391 GCA_003219995.1 Verrucomicrobiota bacterium | reverse complement strand
CCGCCACAAAGACTTTCGCGGGTGCTCGTTTTCAAAGGCCATATGCCGTTCGGCTTGCACGCGCGGTTGACGCGGCCCGCCACCTACATCACGTTTCTCCGCGAACCGGTCGACCGCGTCATCTCCGAGTACTACTCCATACTCCACCACCGGCTACACCCGCAGCACAGGCGGATGCAGACGCTTTCGCTTGAAGAATACGCGACCCGAACCCCGCACCACAACGTGCAGACTAAGCTACTTTCCGGGCGAGGCGATTATCCCGATTTCCTGGCTGGCGATTGCAATGACGAAACGCTTGCGCTGGCAAAGGAAAACCTCGCGAAGCATTTTACCTTCGCCGGACTTACTGAGCGATTCGACGAAGGCCTCGCGGCGTGCAAGCTCCTTTTTGGCTGGAACATCGCCCGATACGTGCACTTCAACGTCACCGCCAGCGTCCGCCCCAAAAAAAATAGTCTTCCCGCCGCCACCCAAGCGCTCATTGCGGAGCGGAATAAATACGATGTCCGCCTCTACGAACATGTAAAATGTGCATATGCCGATTTCTTAAGACCTTTCGGCGACCTGCTTCGTGAAGAACTGGAGAGCATCCCGTCCGCCAAAGCTCTTGGTCGGGTCGCTTCCGCGTTGTATGCCACGGGCTCCGCGGTGCGCAAAGCGATCATCCGCGCGCACTCCGCCCTTTAATCGGCGCTTCGCTGGGTGGATGCCGCGCTTTGCGGACCTTCGATAAGAAGGACTTGCTGGCGGTAGCTTTCGAAGACGACACGTCCATGTCCGTTGAGAAAGCTCAACATGTCGGGGCTTAGCATGGAGGTCTCGGGGTCGAGCGGCGTGACGACCCATACTC
>QHRC01000167.1:0-8500 GCA_003219995.1 Verrucomicrobiota bacterium | reverse complement strand
AATTTGTCGAGGTATTGCGGATGCTCCCGGCCACCGTCGTAGGTTATTTTCTCGTTCAATAAAGTATTGATCGAATAGTCTGAGTACTTGCCGGAGTAGTACTCAAAAATGTGCGGCATGAATGTGATGATGCCGTCGCCCGGCTGGAACCGTTTGGCGACAAAATGCGCCGCCGCTCGATGATCAGACTTGTAATACCCGAGGCGGGCGAATAGTTGGGGATTGAGCACGCTCGCGGAGCTCGCGGAGAGACGAAACGACTTCACCACATACTCGTTCGTCGCGAGCACAAAAACGATCGTGAGTGCGGCCGCTCCGCTCCAGCGCAGCATCCATGGCCATCCGCGCGGGACGTGATCGCCGCCGAGCCACGCGATGCGGTCGCGCATTTTAAAGAAAATCCCGACACCCGCAAGGATCAAGAGAACTTCGGCGTTGTAGCAGTAGCGCGGCGCGTAGAATGGCAGCAGGTTCGTGTAGCAAAGGTTCAACCCGAATAGCACCACCACTAAATAACGGATCGCACGATCGCCCCAGCAAAACAGAAAGCCGCCGAAGATGAACAGAGAAATAACAAAATTCACCTCTGAAAAGAAAAGCACTTTGATATAGTAGGTCGGGTTGTAAGTGAGCAAGTTGCGATAAGCCAGCGTCGGCGTTGTGACGTCGCTGAGGTTGAAGCCGACAGCATCGTAACTGTCGAGCGTGAGTTGCCGATACGCGAGCTGCGAAACGACAATACAACTTACGACGATGAAACAGCGCCAGAGGTGCCAGTCTTTAATCCATCGATTATCCCCCCATCGCATCGCAAACATCGCCACAAAGAGCACGGGCAGAATGAAACCCGAGCCTTCCCACGAAAGGTAGCCGAGAGTGAAACTAATCGACGCGAGTGTGAGGTGACGCGCACGCAACTCTGGACCCTGAATTCCTTCATAAAAAAACCAGAAGGTTAAGAGTGAAAGAAATTGCTCCTGCGAAGGATAGAATCCGTAGCGCGCCCAAGCTATGCTGGGCGGGAAGCACGCATAGATCAGCGCCGAAATAAACCCGACCCGCCAGTCCATCATCCGCGTGCCGACGAAGCCGATGAGCGCAATTGTGAACGTGCTAAAGATCAGCGCGCTGAAATGATAGGCAAACTCCGTGTGTCCCAAAAGCGCAATTGAAATCGCCAACGTGTACGAAGTCAACTCGTAGGTCGCGAGGACGCGATCCATGGTGCCGCGCTGCGCGTGCGGGTAGCCGCTGGAGATCACACCGTCAGCATTCCGGATCATCGTCATCTCGTCGGAGCTAAGAGACATCGTGTTTAGGTCGTGCAAACGCAGGCAGAACCCGAGCAGCGTAACCGCGGTGAAAGCGACGATTTTCCACCGCAAGCCCGATGCGCGGAGTGATGTTGGGGCACTCGTCTCCGGGCGCCCGCGAGAGAGCAGAAGTAAATGGCTCGCGAGCAACGCTCGGCGTGAAACACCAGTTGTTCGAAAAGCGCACATCGTAGGAGAGCAGCCAACAGAGCATCAGCGCAGCAAATGTCGGAAGGTGCAGCAGAGCACCGGCGGTCAGGCCTTGCTCGTACGACCATCCCCGTGTGCGCGTCCGCCAAGATGCCGCCGTCAACCACAGCGAGACGACGAAAATCTCGATTAGAACGATGGTTAACATCCGTTCGACAAGCATCCGCAAGTCGTAGGCGGGGAGCACTTGCGGACCGGCCGGCATTTGCGGAAGCACGCTCCATGGTTGCGTTCCGTAGGGGCCGAGCACCACTGCTTTGCCATTCGACGCTCCGCCGGGCATCTGTTCGCGTACTTGCCACGCAGCGTTAGTGGAAAAGGTCTTGATCGCGCCGCCCGAAAGCTCGGTGTCGCCTTGGGCAAGCACGGCAGGCACGCCGAATTCGCAGCGAACGTGGATGCGAATCGTGTTTGCGCCTGTCCCCATCCAGCGAGAAACATCGTAGACGAGCAATGTTGGAGCAGAAGTCGCGGTGCCCACATTCAACGGTTGCACCGCCGCCCTTGTGGCCGGCCGCGCTGGCGCCACAATTGCGATGTCCACCCGCGGAACGCTCGCGAGACCTGCCTCGGGTGATAGCTTGGCAAAGGGAAGCTTCGTCTGCTGTGGGCGCGCCTGCGAGAGCGCCAGCTCACCGTTAATTACCACATCGTAACTACCTGTCGCGGCGACCTGCAACCATGTCGCGCCATGCGCCAGCGGCAAGGTTTCTACGGACTCGAAAGTGGCATCCAACGCACCGCTCACTTTCGGCCCGAGCCAGACGGCAGCCGGACGTATGCCGAAGATCCTGGGATCGATGTCGACCGGCTGGATCGTTGGAAAAACTTCTCCCGAAACCGTTTCGCGGGCCTCGACCCAGAGCGAGTCATCGAGCAGCGGGTCGAACCACTGGTAGCTGCCGATGATGCCGTCGGGCGTCTTTGACACCTTCCACCCGGCGTCACTGCAGAACTCAGTGAGCGGTGACGTTTCCGTGGCGTAAAAACCGCGCACGAGCAGTTGCGCATTGCCTGGATAGAAAATGCGGGGCACGTACACTGAGATCACGTTCTTCCCCTGTCTCAACAGATGTTTGAGATCGAAAATTCCCGCTGGCCGCGTGGCAGCGAACAAATCTTTCTCAACCACAATGCCGTTAACGTAGAGAACGAACTGATCCGTCGCGGAGATCTCAATCCACGCGCGCTCGACATTTCCGGAGATGTATAATGTTTTCCGGAAATAGGCGCATGGCGACACTCCCTCGTGCTCGATCCAGCGCGCCTGACCGAAATCAAGCGAATACTGACGCGGCGGCAAATCGACAAAGGTGCGCCATGTGAAAAAGGCGAGCGTCAAGCCTGAGGCCAGCACGAGGCATAGTGCAAGGACGCCATCGCGGGTCCTCAAATAACCGAATAGTGAGCGCATCGGCTAGGGCCCGGTTAGCGCAGAGAGGGCGCGGAGGTTGAGAATATAATCCCGCAGGTACGACTCGCGGTACGCCAATTTCGCGTCGGAAAACGCGTTAAGTTTTGTGTAGGCGTCCCCAAGATTGCTGCTGAAATCAGCTCGAAGGATCGGATCATCGACCCGCTTCAGCGTTTTCTTCGTTACATCGATCGCGTTCTGGTAAGCGCCGATCAGGTAGTAGTCGCGGGAAAGGTAATATGCGGCGACCACCGAACGGGGGTCGAATCGCAGCGCTTCTTTGCATTCGCTCACGACCGCTCCGTACGCGCCATGGAAATGGTGTGTCCGAGCGTCCTGCATAAATAGCTCTGCGGTGCGCTTGCGCAGAACGCCGGCCAGCGGCTCACTGGCCCGCGGAATCAATGCGGACAACTCAGCGATCGATTTCGGCATATCTATCTGCGTCGAGGCCATCTCCGCGTGATACATCCCGTATTCGATCGTGGTGGTCCGTCCGAAGTTCGCGTCAATTGCGCCGATCCGTTCGTAAAGATCGGGCCTAAGCGCATTCCACCCGTCTAGCCGGATGGCTCTACGATAGCACGCGATAGCCTTGTCCGATTCGCCTCGCGCCTCGGCAACGTGGGCCCGCGCGACAAGCACTTCGGCCAGTGCGGGACGCCCGGCGCACACGCAAACGAGTGCGGCCATTCCACCAAGCGTTGCCCACGTCATGGTCCATCGTTTTTCACCGCACAGGCCAAACCCCAGCGCAGCAAGCCCGGCAAACAATGCGCACCACCACCCCCACCCGAAGCGCACAAAATACCATCCGGCGATGAACCTGTCGGCAAGCGTATCGAGCGGCAGATCGTGCCACATGCTCGGTTCGCCGACGTCGTTCGTAGGCAGCGTCCGTTGCGTGAACACCGCCGTCGATTGCTGCTGATTCCACTCGGAACCCAACTCCTTCAACAGCGGCCCATCCGTGCAGGCGACTTGCAGAATCGTCAACGCGTTCAACCAGACCAACCCCGCGCCGGTCCAGCAGAGCAGCCGATGTTTTTGGCGTGTCAGTGAGAAGGCGGCCGCTCCGCATAACACCGCCGCCGCGACACCATAGCAACAAATCGAGAAGTCCTGCCGCTCCGGCGAGTAACCAAGCAGTGGGAATTGAAAACCTCGTAGCTGCTTGGTGAGGGGGAAGCAGAGCCATTTTGCAAAAATTTCCGCGGCCATGCACGGCAGCACGGTGAGCCAGACGAAGATTTTCAAGGGGTTTTTTCCTGTGGCTGATTCGACCACCTCGCGATCAGCGGTTTGACGAATCTCATTCCTTCGCGCGCCAGCTCGAGTTCATCGGCCGAAAACGTCTCGAGTTTGAAAATCAGGGCGACGTACACAGTGCACGCCACGATCACCGCTAGTAAAGACGAAGCGGCTGAATTTCCGCGCGTCGCTACAAGTATCAGCCCCATAGCAGCGCTCGCGACCAGCGGCCGCCACGCGATCTCGAAGAGCGCGAGCGGGTGGCCAATGTGCCGGAGTCGTGCGGCCATTATGGCCAGGAGGACGATCTCTCCCGCTAAAAATGCGAGGCTTGGCCCGACAAAACCGAGCGGCGGGATCAGCGCGAAATTCAGCGCCACGCGTAGTGCCAACGAGATGATCGTGGCCCATAAAAGAAACCGCTGCTCGTGCAAGGCAGTGAGTAAAAGCGGAAACGGATTCGACACGAAGAAAGGCACGAACCCCATGCCGAGAATCTGCATCGCCGGCGCGGCTGCACGGTATTTTGCACCGAGCAGCAGTGTGATCAGTGGCGCCGCGCAGGTCACAAAAACAGTCGCCACCGCACAGCCGGTTACGAGGAAAAATTTCACGCTGCGCTCGTAGGCTGCTTGGAGTTGCGGCTTCGCGTCGGGCCGGATCGCGAGTCGCGAATACAAGGGATAGAGTGGGATTGACATTGTCTGCGGTATGAACCGCAGCGCCAGCGAGATGCGATACGGGCCGCTAAAAAGGCCAACCGTTTGCAGGTTGGTGAGCCAGGTGAGAATCACCACGTCGATCTGCTGCGAGAGCAGACGCAGCATCGTCGCGCCGCCCACGGGCAGCGAATGGGTGAGTAGATACTTCCACTCGGCGTAATCCACACACAGCTTTGGACGAGTGTAGCGGCGGGTAACAAGATATTTGTAAAATCCCAGCAGAAAAATATTCGGAATCAAGTGCGCGAGCACCACGCCAGTCAAGCCGAGACCGCCTTTAAGTCCCGCAAATACACAGGCGCAGAACACCACTTTGTGCAACAGGAAGCCGAGCGAATGCAATTCGTTGTCCTCCTGCGAGCGCAGCGCTGCGCCGTAACCCGCGGCGTGGAATTGCGTGAGCGTGGCGGCGCCCATAAGCGCGGTAAGAACCTTGACCTGAAACGGAAAATGCAAAAACGGAATCACCGCGAGCAACAGCGCGCCGACTGCAAACGTGATCGCCCAGATGAGTAACAGCGCCGCGCCTAAAATCTCGCCCATGCGCTCCGGCTTCGTCGCCAGCTCCCGCACCAGGATGTTGGTCAACCCCGAATCCGCGAGGAGCTGGAAGAACATCGCGAATGCGAGGATGAATGAGTAAGTGCCAAACAGCGTCACGCCGACGCTACGGGCGATGTACACCACAGCCCCGAGTTGCAGCAGCCCGCCAAGGCCGACCCCAAGCGCGCCGGCGAGAATGTTTTTCACGATCCGTTGCGACTGCTTCATTGCAGCCGCCTCCGGACGCCGCTCGCTCCGTTCAGCAATTGAAGGTATTTTAGGAATTGACGGATCCCCCAGAAGTCGCCGCATCGGTCTCCAACACCGGCTGGAATAGGAGCGCGCGGGCGCGTTGGAAGGGTTCGCCAGTACAATCGCTCGGCATGAACCCGGGCCGCTCTGCGCGCCACGCAGTCACCGCTGATGCAAGCAAAAGCACAATAGCGCCAGCGATCATTTGTTATTCCACGGCCCGGACAGATTCGCTCGCACGCGGTCGCCTTCGTGCAATTCTTGTTGGCCCACCGTGACGACGCGCTCGCCCTCCCGCAAACCGTCGAGAATCTGCGTGAGCCCCTCGGCGATCAGCCCGTACCGAACTTGCCGGATATGCGCGACGCTGTTTTGGTCCACGACAAAGACGGTCGCGTGATCCCCAACCGGATTAATAATCGCTGTGCTGATGACGGCGAGGCCGGTGCGGTTTGCCACAATACGCGCGTAGCCGGTCACGCCTGGCTTGAGGCGCAGGCCTTTGTTTCCGATCCGAATGTAAACGCCGAAAGTGCGCGTGGTCGTGCTCACATCCGCGCCGATTTTCACGACACTCCCAACAAAGGTTTCGCCGGGAAACGCGTTGGTGCCGACCTCGCCGCGCATCCCGAGGCTGACGAAACCGATCTGGTCCTCGGAGACTTCGGCGAGCATCATCACGTCGTCGATTGTGCCGAGCTGGAAAAGCTGCTCGCCGATAGCTGTATTCTCGCCGGGATTCACAGTGCGTGAAAGCACCACGGCGACTGCGGGGCTTCTAACTTTCGTGTTGACCAGGTCGATCTCTGCCTGCACGACGGCTTGATGCGCCGCGACGGCATCCGTCCGCGCTTTTTCCGTGTCGGTAGGCGAGCCGTAGCCTTTCTTTTCCAAGGCCTCCATTCGGCTGAGTTGATTGTCAGCATGAACTGCCGTTACTTTCGCGGTTTCAAGACTTGCAACGAAAACGCGGTCATCAAGTGCCGCGAGCAAGTCATCCGGTTTCACAACGTTGCCGAGATCAACCGGCACTTGCAACACACGCGCCGAATCGCGCGCCGTTATGACGATCGTGGTAGCTGGCTGCACGGTCCCGCTCGCGCCAATCGTGACATGGAGGGTCCGCACTGTGGCGGGCAGCACCTCCACCGGAAGCGGTAGATGAATCGCGGCCGCAACCAGTTGATTCGTGTGAAATACGTGAAAAGCGGCCCAGACGACGAGCGCTAGCGTGCAAAATCCTATCAGCAGCCCGATAGAGATTTCTCTGAGACGGCCGCGGGCGGAGTGAGACACTTCGTGTGGATCAGTCACGCGTGAGTGAGGAAGCAAGAGACACTGTGTCTGGCCCCGGTTGCATTGAATATCTTTCTGTTGCGCCGAAGAGTCGTTAGTCAATGTAGCCAAGCGCCTTGAGCCGCTCCTCGACTTGCGCGGCTTCTTTGGCGTTGTAGGGCGCGCCCTCCTTCTCGGCCGGTGCGGCCGCAGATGGCTCCTCGGCTTGCACCGGATGCGATTGCAAGAATTCCGCCTCGAAGAAATCGGTCAAAATGCGGCCATCGAGACCAGCGGGAATTTCGTCGCCCAGCAAATACAATAGCGTCGGAGCCATGTCCACGAGCCGTGCGCCTTGTATCAGTGCGCTTTTGCGGATGTGCGGGCCGCGCATGATTACGATGCCTTCTAACCGGTGGGTGGCGCTCCACTCGGGTTGGCCCATCGGCTCGCGTCGCCGGATTTTTAGAACAGGCTGGTCGCCCTCCTCGGGGAAACTTAAGCTCGTCGTGAACGCTTTCTCACTCCACCAATCAAGCACAAGATCGGGTGCTTCGCTGGCGAACGGGCCCTCAAACAACTCCTCGCGCCGATAGACTCGCGGAATGATCGATGAACCGTCCCGCGGGTCGCGCAGCTCGCTAAGCTTTTGCTTGATGAATGCGCGCAACTCCTCGTACTCCGCCGGCTTGACAATCCCTTCGGGGTAAACTCCTTCCAGGTTGATCGAGATGCTCGGCGGATACGCGAGAACCTCGCTGCAGAAGGCTTTGGTGGCGCTCCAGTCGATGTTCGAGAACGAGGTGTAAGCGCCTTCAAATTTCTCACGCACTAGGGGAAGCTTGTCGGCCAGCCACTTTTTCTGATCGGAGGTCAGCGAGCCGCGGATGATTTCGAAAACTTTGCGGATGAGCTTCTGTCGCGCGCGCGCGAAACCGCTGCGGGTGTGGGTTCTGTATTTCAGCAGACCGAGTTGCGCAAGGTAGCGGTTCAGATAAACCAGCCGATCCGACACGGGGCCGCCACCGTGGTCGGAGACCACACATAGCGCAGAGTCGCCGGGCAGCTTTTCCAAAAACTTACCGACGGCGCGATCAAGCCGCTCATAAACGTTCCGTATTGCATCCCGATACTTATGCGCGCCGCTTGGGTCATGCTGGAAATGTTTCTCGTCCATGTAGTGCCAGAAATAATGCTGTACCGTGTCGATCGACATGAACGTGCACATCATTACGTCGACTGGATGTTTTTCCATGAGGTACAAGGCAGCGCGCAGCCACTGCTCGTCGCAACTTTCCAGCCCGGCGAGCGCTTTGTCACGGCGCTCGTCGTTGTTCATGGAGCCGAGGAAGCGTGTCTCGAGATTCATGTTGCCGAACTCGCGTTTCAACTCCTCGCGCAACGCGGGCGGATGGATAAAGGCGCTTTTTTCCGACGGCGTGTCCATGCCGGAAATCTGAAAACCGTTCACCGGCTCGGGCGGGTACGTGAACGGCACGTTGATCACGCCCACCGCGTGG
>QHRC01000271.1 GCA_003219995.1 Verrucomicrobiota bacterium | reverse complement strand
AACCTGAATCTCGTTGTCGAAGTGGCCGATATTGGCGACGATCGCCTGATCTTTCATTCGTTCCATGTGCGCGAGCGTGATGATGTCGAGGTTACCCGTGGCAGCGATGTAAATGTCGCCGCGGCCGAGCGTCTCCTCGATGGTCGTGACTTCGTAGCCTTCCATCGCCGCTTGCAATGCATTGATCGGATCGATCTCGGTGATGACGACGCGCGCACCCTGGCCGCGCAATGATTGGGCGCAACCTTTGCCGACATCGCCGTAGCCGCAGACGACCGCAATCTTGCCGGCGATCATGACATCGAGGGCGCGGTTCAATCCATCGACCAGCGAATGGCGGCAGCCGTAGAGATTGTCGAATTTCGATTTCGTGACCGAATCGTTCACGTTGATGGCGGGCACAAGCAGCTTGTTTTCCTGGTGCATCTTATAAAGGCGATGCACGCCGGTGGTCGTTTCCTCGGAAACGCCGCGCCACTCCTTCACGATCTCGTGCCAGCGATACGGATTCTCGCGCTGAATTTCGAGTAACAGATCCTTTATGACCTGCCCTTCTTTCGATGTCGATCTTGTCTTGGCCCAGTCGTTTCCTTCCTCGAGCTCGTAACCTTTGTGAATGAGCAGGGTGGCATCGCCGCCATCATCGACGATGAGCTGCGGACCTTTGCCGTCTGGATGCGAAATCGCTTGATAAGTGCTCCACCAATATTCTTCGAGCGATTCGCCTTTCCATGCAAAAACGGCCACGCCGCTCTTCGCAATTGCCGCGGCCGAGTGATCTTGCGTGGAAAAAATATTGCACGACGCCCAGCGGACACTTGCGCCAAGATCGACAAGTGTTTCGATCAACACCGCGGTCTGGATCGTCATGTGCAGCGACCCCGTCACCCGCACACCAGCGAGCGGTTTGCTCGCCGCATACTTTTCGCGGATTGCCATCAAGCCCGGCATTTCCTTTTCCGCGATGGAAATTTCTTTGCGCCCCCAGTCCCCCAAATTGATATCGGCGACTTTGTAATCTTGCTTTGCTTTCGGTCCGGCCGTTGTCGTGCTCATAAAGTTTTCACAGATAGATTTCGTCCGCAGATTTTGCAGATTCTCGCAGATTCTCAGAAAAGTTTAGGACGAGCCGTTTGTGTTCAAGACTCGCGGCCCCGAAATTTAGGAGCAGGCCGCGTCGCAAGTCGGTTGCTTTAAGTTCGTTGATTAGCTGCGCTTCGTCAGCGCCAGTCAGAGTCGCGATCGCTTTCGTCTCAACGATTACCGATTCGAAGCAGACAAAATCTGCACGATAGGTGCAGGTAAGAAGCGTATTCTTGTAGCGGATCGGCAATGCCACTTCTGCTTTGAACGGAATCCTTCGCTCCTGAAATTCCAAAGCGAGCGCCGTTTGATAAACGAGCTCGAGAAAGCCGCGCCCGAGTTCGCGATGCACCTCCATCGCGGTTCCAATGATGGCGAACGTTTCCGGGTCTTTTTGCATCTCAAATCTGCGTAATCTGCGAAATCTGCGGTTTATCCTACTGCTTTTTTTAGTTCGTCCGCCTTATTGGTGCGCTCCCAAGTCAATGCGTCGAGATCATCGATGCGGCCGAAGTGTCCGTAGTTAGTCGTCTTGCGGTAAATGGGACGGAGCAAATTGAGCTGCTTGATAATTTCAGCTGGCTTGAAATTGAAAACTTCGCGAACTGCATGTTCGATTTTCTCGTCATCCACTTTGCCGGTGCAAAATGTGTCGATGGAAACGCTGACCGGATCGGGATGGCCAATGGCGTAGGCGAATTGCACTTCGCAGCGATCGGCCAGCCCGGCAGCGACTACATTTTTCGCAACCCATCGGCCCATGTAGGCCGCACTGCGATCCACCTTGCTTGGGTCCTTTCCGGAAAACGCGCCGCCACCATGGCGTCCCATTCCCCCGTAAGTGTCGCAAATAATCTTGCGACCGGTAATGCCGGCGTCGCCTTCCGGTCCGCCGATGACGAAACGGCCGGTCGGATTGATCAGGTATGTCGTTTTTTCGTCGAGCCACTCGGGCGGCATCACTTTTTGAATGAGGAGTTCGACCAAAGTTTCGCGGACCTCTTTTTGTTTCACGTCGGCTGCGTGCTGTGAGGAAACAACCACCGTTGTGGCGCGCATTGGTTTGAAGCCTTCGTATTCGATCGAGACTTGCGTCTTTGCGTCGGGGCGCAGCCATGGAATTTCGCCCGCTTTGCGCAAGCGTGTCAGCTCACGGCCGAGTTTGTGCGCGAATGAAATTGGCGCCGGCATGAGCTCCGGCGTTTCGTTGCAGGCAAAACCGAACATGAGGCCCTGATCGCCGGCGCCTTGTTCAGCGGTTGCTTTGCCCTCGGCCGCGGTACTGTCGACACCTTGTTTGATGTCGCGAGATTGTTCGCTCATCTCGCAAATGACGCGACAAGTGTCGGCGTGAAAAATGCAATCGCCATTCACGTAACCGATGCCGCGGATGGCATCGCGGACACGCTCTTCAAAATCGAACTTGGCGTTACTGGTGATTTCGCCCGCGAGGACAACGAGGTTGCCTTTGGCGAGCGTCTCGCAGGCGACACGGCTCAGCGGGTCCTGTGCGAGACAGGCGTCCAGCATGTAATCGCTGATGGTATCGCAAACTTTATCGGGATGACCTTCGGTGACCGATTCGGAGGAAAAGATGTAGCGGTGCGACATGGGAAGAGAGTGATTCGTTAAAAAGGTTACAAGGTTAAATCGGATTGGTCGCGGGCCATGCTAACCGTTGTAACG
>QHRC01000053.1:23420-30384 GCA_003219995.1 Verrucomicrobiota bacterium | reverse complement strand
TCGAGCACCGGACGCACGTGCAACAATCCGCTGGCGGCATGCCCGTAGTAACTGGCCTCCAGTCCAAGCGGTTTCATGATCGATTGCAGACCGCGCACATACGCTGGCAGTTGCGCCGGGCGAACTGCTGCGTCCTCGATGAATGCGACCGGTTTGGCCGCGCCGACGCGCCCGGTCAAAAGCGAAAGGCCAGCCTTGCGCACCGACCAGACCAGATTCATCTCGGTTGCGTCGGTGACAATTTTTGTGCGCAATCCGAGGTTTCGCGACTGCAAGATCGACAACCGCTCGGCCACATCGTCGTAAAACTCGACCAGCAAAATCGCTTCGCACGGCTTGGTCTCGAGCTCGAGCAAATCGCGCGCGGCCTGGAAATGGAGCTGGCCTTTCGTCTGATCGAGTAGCGGACGATCGATGTGTTCGATCGCGGCCGGTTTTAGATCGAGAAGCTCCACCGTCGCTTGCATCGCGTCCGCGACCGACGCGAAGAAAAGCAGGCCAAGTCCTTTCTCGCGCGGCAATGGCGAAATTCTCAGTTCGGCCGAAAAGATTGCGGCCAGCGTTCCTTCGCTGCCGGACAGAATTTCGTTGAGATTATTCGGTGCGTGCAGAAAGCGTTCGAGGCCGTAGCCGGGCCAGCGTTTCAATAAACCTGGCGGCATGCGCTCGGCGATTTGGCCGACCTGCGCGCGAATGAGATTGTCGATCTTATCGCGTTCGGCCCGGAGTGTGTCGTGGGCCGGCCCAACGCTTACGGTTCTTCCATCGACAAGAACAATCTCGGTCGAAACGACGTGGTCGGCGGTCGTGCCGTAAACTGGGACGTGCGCGCCGGAGGAATTGTTTGCGATCATTCCGCCGAGCGTGGCGCGCGAACTCGTCGCAACATCGGGCCCAAAACAAAATCCGTGCGGCTTGAGAAAGGCGTTCAACTGATCGAGCACAACCCCGGCGCCAACCTGCACCGTGCGATTTTCGACTTTGAGCTCGGTGATCTGGCGATTGTGTCGCGAAAAATCGACAATCAATCCTTCGCCGATCGCGTTGCCGACCAGACTCGTGCCCGCACCGCGCGGGATGATCGACACGCCAGCCTCAGCGGTGACCTGAATTACGGCGCTCGCTTGACGCGCGTTTTTTGGAAAGGCCGCGCCAACAGGCTCGATCTGATAAATCGAAGCATCCGTCGCATAAAGTTGCCGCGTCAGATTATCGAACCGAACGTCGCAACCGGTTTGCTTGATTTTCCTCTCTCGGGCGGAAGTCATTCCGATTTCTTAATATTAGCCTGCCGATGCAGATTAGAAAGTGAACAGCGCTGCTCGCTTAGGTGACGGCGTCGATCTGACCCGCGCCTTACTGGCTATTGACTTCGCGCGCGCGTTCTCCTAAACGACCTGGATTGGAATCAACTGACCTTCTCGAGCCGATTAAAAAGCTGTAAAGGAGTTTGCATATGAAACACATCATCTACGTCGCAATTCTCGCCGTCGTTCTGCTATCGTTCGGGCGACAACAATCCGTAGCTCAGGGCGCGGATGCTGCCGCGGAGCGGGAGGTCAGGCAGACGATCGAGAAGTATCGAACGGCATTAATTGAACATGACGCGGCGGCGTTGGAGCAAATCTGGGCCGACGATTACACGTTCACGAACGGCGCGGGAGAGACACATTCGAAAGCTGATCGCCTGGCCCACCTCAAATCCGGAGCGACCTCGCTCGACTCAATCAGGGAAGAGGAGGACATGAAGGTGCGGATCCACGGAAACGTGGCTGTGGCCACCAGCCGCGTAACCATCAAAGGTCAGTACAGCGGCAAGCAAACAAGTGGCCAATACCGCAGCATACATGTTTGGGTAAAAGGTGCGGCAGGCTGGCAGTTGGTTGCCAACCAGCTAACTCCTGTGGCAGCGGAGTAATATTCGCCCGCGCGTTCACAGTTCGAC
The DNA here is from genome assembly GCA_003219995.1 of Verrucomicrobiota bacterium. Classification (GTDB taxonomy): domain Bacteria; phylum Verrucomicrobiota; class Verrucomicrobiia; order Chthoniobacterales; family UBA10450; genus UBA10450. The sequence continues at coordinate 28,439 of QHRC01000053.1, read as the reverse complement.
GAGAATTGGTCGCGCAAAGTCGACGGGTCAGATTATCAAATCTGACTTCGCATCCTCCTTCTGCGATCGCTTTCTCCTGCGCCGAAGTCATCTCGTTCCTTCAGATTCGGTCTTGGCGCGCGAATTATAAGAGTTCGCCGCGACGCCGGCTCGTGGCAGGTTAAATGCTGTCATTTGCCCAGAGACGGTGAAGATCAACGTCAAAACAAGAATCCGGTACAACGGGCAGGAATATTCCGATCCGAATCAGCTGCCGCCGGACGTGCGCGCGGCTTATGACAAGGCGATGGCAGAGGAGTTACCCAGAAAGAAGATCGTCGTCAACGGCCGGGAGTTCGCAGATGAAAACGAAATACCCGAGGATGTTCGAAGACTTTATGGCGATGTCATGAGCGTCATCGAAAACAATGGTGAGGTGACTCTGCCGTGCGGGTCCCTGTCGGCACCGGTTTTTACCAAACGGCAGCGCCAGTTGGTCATGCTGGTTGTCGGCGGCTTGATTCTTGTTGGGTTGTTGGTCGTAACGAAGGCCATCAACTGACGCCTAGAGCAGCGGCAACTGCGCGCTGGTTTCGGCCGGTTCGGCAAAACGAACACCCAGTCCAAGCAGTCGCACGTTTTTGCCGGTGCGGGCAAAACCTTCCGCGAGCAACGAACGAAACGCGTCGAGCGACGGCTCAAAGCCGGCGCGCTCCACCGTCGTCCGGGTAAAGTCGGCGAATTTCAATTTCACGAAAATCTTGGTGATCGTGCGCGTCGTTTCCTTTTGTGCCAAGTCCGCCATGAGTTGTTCGAACAATTCCGCGAGCCGCTCCTCGCATTGCTCCAGGGTTGTGAGGTCGATTGAGAAGGTCTCTTCCGTGCTGAGCGATTTGCGCGGGCGGTCCGGTTCGACCGGGCGAAGATCGATCCCGCGACAAAGATCAGACAATTCGATCCCGAATTTGCCGAAAAGATCGACAAGTTCCGCGCGCGAGAAGCGCTGGAGTTCGCCGCAAGTTCTGACGCCCAGCTCCTCCAGCTTTCGTTCGGTTTTGGCGCCGATTCCCCAGATTTTGCGCACAGCTAATTTTTCAATGAAGTCCGGCACTTCTCCCGGCTTTACTTCAAGCTGGCCATTCGGCTTGTTTACCTCGCTGGCGATTTTGGCGATGAGTTTATTTGGACCGATCCCGGCTGACGAAGTGAGTTTCGTCTTCTGAAAGATCATGTCGCGGATGATTTTTGCGACGGCAGCGGGCGCGCCGGGATGCGCCGTAAGGTCGACATAAGCTTCATCGAGCGAGAGCGGTTCAACCAGCGAGCTGAACCGATGCAAAATCCCGCGAATGACAGCCGCTTCGCGCCGGTAAACATCGAACCGCGTCGGCAAGACGATCAGATTCGGGCAGCGTTGCAGCGCCATGAAGGTGGGCATGGCTGAATGCACGCCAAACTCGCGCGCTTCGTAATTGCAAGTGGTCAAGACGCCGCGCCGATCGCGCGTCCCACCTACGCCGACCGGTTTGCCACGCAAGGCCGGCCGATCCCGCACCTCGATTGCGGCATAAAAACAATCCATATCGAGGTGAATAATCGAGCGCGGTGGCGAATCTTTTTTCACACCGCAAATGTAGCTGCAAAGAAATCAATCTCACAAAGCTGACTGTCCTCCGCTGTAGCGGCGGTCTACGACCGTCGGATTAATGCTCGGCGCTCATAGAGCGCCGCTACAAAAGAAACCTGTGCACCGTGAAAGGTTAAATATCGAGGATTTGTACAAGTTACTGGGTTTGAAGTGAGATTGCCTTTTCGTGCCCTTTGCGCGATGACGAACAAATGCGATCACCGGCGACACGAGTTTTTATGGTGCGACACGGCGCTACCGTCTTGAGCGCGGAGGATCGTTTCGCCGGGGCGACCGACGTGGAACTTTCCGATGAGGGACGCGAACAAACGCGGCGATTGGCGGAGCGATTAAGCCTGGAAAAGATTGTCGCAGTTTATGCATCGCCCCTCGGTCGCACAGTCGAGACAGCGCAAATTCTGGCCGCCCCGCACGAACTTGAAGTCCAGACGCGCGATGGTTTTCGGGAAATTTCGCATGGCCGCTGGGAACAGATGACGCGCCGGGAAGTGGAGGAACGCTTCCCGGAAGAAGCGGCCGAGTGGGAAAAAGACCCGTACACATTTGCCCCGATGGGGGGCGAAAGCGGTTTGGCTGTAACGGCGCGCGCGTTGCCGGCGTTGATCGAACTGGTACGCGAATATCCCGGCAAAAATATTCTGGTTGTGTCGCACAAAGCGACAATCCGGCTTTTGCTTAGTTCATTGCTCGGCTTCGATCCACGACGTTATCGCGACAATCTCGATCAGAAACCGGCGGCGCTGAACATTGTCGATTTTCGGGACGCAACGCGGGCACGGCTCACATTATTTAACGACACGTCGCATTACGACAGGGCTGGTAAAGCCATCCCGGAGATCCCGGAAGCGCGTCTGTCGAAGTGGTGGAACACGCGCGGCGGAACTTAGCCGGCAAGATTTCGCGCTCGCCCTTTCAAGATCGACATGTTGAAATCGTGGGATATGGATGATGTCCTATATCGCCGGGCGGCGGCGCGCGTGGAAGCGCAACTGGCATTTTATCGGCACGTTATGATCTACGTGGTCGCGAATTTGTTGCTCGCCGTTCTCAATTTGGTCCGGAATCCGCATCATCTTTGGTTTCACTGGGTGATCTTTGGTTGGGGAATCGGGCTACTCGCGCATGGCCTGAACGTGTATTCCTATCGCTGGTTCGGCTCACGCCGCGAGCAGATGATTCAGCGGGAATTGGAGCTCCAGCAACGGCTGCGGGAATCGCCGCCGCCATAAACAAGATCGACATCGTTAACGACGACGAATCGCCGGGCGCGACGCCGCGCGGGCAAATTGGGCCGCGCCTCGTCGGGGATCGCGCCAGTGAAAGATTTTGCGCTTTGCAATCGCGCCTTCTCTTTAGATATTGATGCAGTAATTTTCCTGAAAATGGACGCTTCCGCTTCTCTTGAAACGCACGGTCAAGATCGACATCAACACGAAGGCGAACACCCACCTTCGCCTGGCTCCGGCGCGGCAGGCGAGCATCATGAGCTCGGGTGGTGGCGAAAATATATTTTTTCCACCGACCACAAGGTAATCGGTATCCAATACGGTCTCTGCGGCCTGGTTTTTCTCTTTTTTGGATTTTCGCTGATGATGCTGATGCGCTGGCAGCTGGCGTACCCAGGGCAGGCGCTTCCTGTTCTTGGCAAGTGGCTTCCCTACGTTTTCGGGCCCAACACCATGCCGGACGGAAAGATGACGTCCGAGTTTTATAACTCGTTAGGCGCGATGCACGGCACGATCATGATCTTTATGGGCGTCGTGCCAGTGGCGTTCGCCGCTTTCGGCAACTTCGTGGTGCCGCTCCAGATCGGTGCACCGGACATGACCTTTCCGAAAGTAAACGCGGCGAGCTTCTGGGCATTTGGCGTCGGCGGCATCATTATGCTAGTGAGCTTTTTTGTTCCGGGCGGCGCGGCCAAGAGTGGCTGGACCTCTTACACTCCACTGGCCGCGATTGCGGATAAGGGCGACGCATACCATCCATTCTTTAACGGTACGACGCTGTGGCTCGTCGGTTTTATTTTTCTGATCTCGTCATCATTGCTCGGCGCGATTAATTTCATCACTACAATTATTCAGTTGCGCGCCAAAGGACTCACCTGGATGCGGCTGCCCTTTTTCGTGTGGACGCAATTCGTCACGGCGTTCTTGCTCCTGCTTGCGTTTCCGCCGCTGGAGGCCGCGATCGTCATGCAAATCATGGACCGGGTGGCGGCGACAAGTTTTTTCCTGCCTACTGGCCTTGTTGTGAATGGCGCGGCGCTGCACATCAGCGGCGGCGGCAGCCCGATATTGTGGCAGCATCTTTTCTGGTTTCTCGGGCATCCCGAAGTTTACGTATTGATCTTGCCGGCGTTCGGAATCGTCGCCGAAATTCTGGCTAACAATTCGCGCAAACCGCTCTGGGGCTATAAATCGATCGTTTTCTCTGTACTCGTGATCGGGTTTTTGTCGTTCGTCGTCTGGGCGCATCACATGTGGCTTACCGGTATGGGCTCGACCGTGAGCGCGTTTTTCCAAACCACCACCCTGCTGATTTCCATTCCATCGGTGATTATCTTGAGCGCATTTTTCATTTCGCTCTGGGGCGGTTCAATTCGATTCAATGTCCCGATGTTATTTGCCACGGCTTTTCTGCCGATGTTTGGCATCGGCGGTCTGACCGGCATTCCACTCGCCTTTAATTCGGCCGATCTCTATCTGCACGACACCTATTACATCATCGCGCATTTCCATTACATCGTCGCCCCGGGCACAATCTTCGGCCTATTCGCGGGAATTTATTACTGGTACCCGAAAGCAACTGGGCGAATAATGAATGAGTTCTGGGGCAAAGTGCACTTTTGGCCTTCGCTCATCTGCATGAACGTGATTTTTCTCCCGATGTTCTTGCAGGGAATGCTTGGCATGCATCGGCGCTGGTACGACGGAGGCCAGGGTTGGACACTTTCGGGCGAGCACATTTGGGGTCTGAGCGGATTTCAGTGGAATTCGCCCATCTCATGGGCCGCCTGGATCATGGGCCTGGCGCAAATTCCGTTCATCATCAATTTCTTCTGGAGCATCAAACACGGCAAGAAAGTGAACGACAACCCCTGGGAAGCGACCACGCTGGAGTGGACGGCGCCTTCGCCACCGCCTCATGGAAATTTCATTGTCACGCCCGTTGCTTATCGCGGCCCGTACGAATACAGCCTGCCGGGCCGCGAGCGCGATTTCACGATGCAGAACGAGCCGGTGGAAGCGACCGAGCGCACCCGGCGCAAAACGGCTGAGCCAGTGCTGGTAGGCTGACGAATGGAAATTCCGTACACCATTTCCACGCGACCCGATACCGGTCTGTGGAATGCCAAAGTCGGCATCTGGCTTTTTCTCGCCTCCGAAGTGATG
>QHRC01000053.1:0-23311 GCA_003219995.1 Verrucomicrobiota bacterium | reverse complement strand
ATTCTGATCATGTCCTCGGTTACCGTCGTGCTGGCGTGGGCCGCGTTGAAGATGAGGAAATATCGGGCCTATTGGTGGTACATGTTGGCGACGATTTTATGCGGTGTGATTTTTTTGACCGTCAAACTGGTCTACGAATGGCCGCAGAAATTCGAACACTTCGGCGCTTACATTAAACCGGAGGCGCTCGAAAAATATGAGCTGTATCTCGGCAACAAACACGCTGCCGAAAAAGGTCTCCCGCCACGGCTCGAAATCAGCGGTCATCTGCATAATCGCCAAGCGCTTACCGATCCAAACATCAAGGAATACGAAGTCGGGCTTGATCCGGTCAACGCCGATCCAACCAACCCCGCGATGGACCGGCCGCACTTTTTTTATGTCCCGCCAACGGAGAAGATCGGCAAGATCGAGAAGGCGGATGTGGAGCGCGCGACCATGTTTCTGCCGACGCATAGCGCCTATTTCGCCAGTTACTTCACCATTACGGGCCTGCATGGCATGCACGTGCTCGGTGGCGTCCTCGTTTTCATCTACATGTGGCTACCGGTCAGCAAAAAACTCTACCAACACAATCCGGAGCATCTCGCTAACCGCGTCGAAGTCGCCGGTCTGTTCTGGCATTTTGTCGACCTCGTCTGGATTTTCGTCTTTCCGCTTTTTTATTTGCTCTAGCCGATGAACAACCCGCCCGACATTTCCCAGGACCCGAGCGAGCACGAGGAATACGCGCACAACGTGCAAAAGCACGTTAAAGGTTACCTGGTGGTGGGCGGTCTGCTCCTCGCCTTCACCGCAATCACGGTTGCGCTCTCCTATGTTGATTTTGGAACGCGCAAAGCGAACATCGGCGTGGCCATGCTCGTGGCGACGTTAAAGGCTGGACTGGTCGCCGCGATTTTCATGCATCTCGCCGCGGAAAAGCGGCTCATCTATCGCGTTCTGATTTTCACCGGCCTTTTTGTGCTCGGACTTTTTTGGCTTACGTTTCTGGCGTGGTACAACCCGATCGTTCGTTAAATGTCGCTTAAAGGTTTTCACATCGTCTTCATCATTTTCTCGACGCTGCTCGCCCTCGGGGTTGGCGCGTGGTGCGTCTGGGTCGATCTCGTGGAAGGCGCGCCGGTTTATCTGGCCGGGGCGATTGCGTCGTTTGTTTGCGCGGTCGCGCTCGTTGTTTACGGCGTTTGGTTTTATCGGAAAATGAGACGACTTCGCATCATCACATGAGAGCAAAAGTCTTATCGATCTTGCTATTGTCCATCTTGCCGCTCGCTCAGGCGCTTGCTTGTCCATTTTGTTACGGCGCCAAGGATGGCAAATCGACCGAGCACATGGCGGTTGCGATCTGGTTTCTTTTTGGCGCGGTCATGTCTGTCTTGGGCGGAATCGGTGCGTTTAGTTTTAAGATTTGGCGTCATGGGCGAATGCCCCTCGAGCCGCACCAGGAATTGACTGAGGACGATCATTAACGAGTTTCTCGGTCAGCCGCCAAATACCGCAGAGCACGGTTATCAGATCGATCACATCCTCGAGTTTTCTCACTGGTTCATGGGCGCGCTCTTCGTTGGTTGGTCGCTTTTTTTTATTTTCGTTTTGATCCGCTTCCGCAAAGGCCGTCATCCCGCAGCCGATCACGCCGGCGTGCGGAGTGGAATTTCGACGCACCTCGAGTTTTCGGTCGTCTTGATTGAAGCTGTTCTCTTGCTCGGCTTCGCGATTCCGCTGTGGGCCAAGCGTGTGAACGAATTTCCGCCGACCAAAGATGCGATCCTTATTCATGCTGTCGGCCAGCAGTTCAACTGGAACTTTCATTTGCCGGGACCAGATGGCCAATTTGGTCGCCGCGATGTCGGTTTCGTCACCAATTCGAATCCGCTTGGTCTTGATCCAAACGATCCGGCTGGTAAAGACGATCTGGTCACGCTCGGTGAATTGCATGTGCCGGTCGATCGTCCCGTCATCATCGAGCTTTCTTCCAAGGATGTGATTCACAATTTTTGCCTGCCGCATATGCGCATCGCGGCCGATGCAATTCCCGGCTCGCTCATCCCGATGTGGTTCAAACCGATCAAAACCGGGACCTACGAAATTGTTTGCGGTCAACTTTGTGGGTTGGGTCATTACGGAATGAAGGGAACGCTGGTGGTCGATTCGCCGCCCGAATATCAAGCGTGGTTGAAGGAACGGGCTGAATTAGCTGGAACGCAAAACGCACCGGCGCCGGGCGCACCACCAGCCGGTCCCGCTCCGGCCCCACCAAAAACGGAAAATCCAGCTGCGAAACCGGAAAGCAAGCCGCTCGTGCCGGCCGCATCGCCAAGTCCAAACGGATAAGGCTCGGCTCTTCTTTAGCGCTCTATGAGCGCCGCGTTCGTCGTAATCAAGCTATCCATTCAGTCGTGGGCGAATCGGCACTGAAAAGTTCGGCGGGAGCAGACCACCGCCACAGTGATTGGCTCAATCGCTTCGCCTGGCTCACTGCAACTGCGACCCTGCTTCTCATTTGCAGCGGCGGAATGGTCACGAGCAAAGGTGTCGGTCTGGCCGTGCCCGATTGGCCGACCACATTCGGCTACAACATGTTTTTATTTCCGGTCTCGAAATGGGTCGGCGGGATTTTTTTTGAGCACACCCATCGCCTCATCGCATCCATAGTTGGATTTCTCACCATCATTCTCGCGGTCTGGATTTGGGTTGGGCAAGATCGACAACGGAGCTGGCGGGAGCCGAGCGACGTGGACGAGCAAGCCCGCGAGGGTGCACGAGCCGGGAGGCGAGTGAATCAATCGATCCGTAATCTTGGTTTAATCGCTGTCGCGGGCGTCGTTTTGCAAGGCATTATCGGCGGTCTGCGTGTGACGATGCTCAAAGATGAAATCGGAATTTTTCATGCCTGCTTAGCGCAAGCGTTTCTCGGACTCATTGTCGTGATCGCGTTGATGACGACAAACTTCTGGCGATCGCTCTCAAATGTAACGATCGATCTAAAAACATTTGCGCCGCTCAAGACGCTCGCGCTCGCAACGACCATTGCGATTTACGTACAACTTGCGCTCGGTGCGACTATGCGTCATCAGCATCGCGACCTCGCCATTCTCGATTTTCCAACGGCCAACGGCACGTGGATTCCGGACACCAGCCCAAACACGCTTGCGCAGCTGAATTCCTGGCGCGCTGCGCGTGGTTATTCCGACGCGACTGGGTTTCAAATTTGGTTGCAGATGACGCATCGCTTCCTCGCATTGATCATCGCCCTCGCAGTGTTTGTTTTCTGTCTGCGGGTTTGGAGAGACGCGCGCGGAATTGCGGCGCTGAGGAGATTGTCGATCTGCTGGGTCGCTCTCCTGTTCCTTCAACTTACGCTTGGGGCCTGGACGATTTGGAGCAACAAGGCCGCGGATATCGCGACCGCGCATGTCGCGGTGGGCGCGACCATGCTATCTTTTGGCGTGAGCAGTTGGGCGATTTGCCGGCGAATTTTGCGCGGACGCACCGTGGAAAGATCGACAACCAGGTTTAAGGCGAGAGGAGCCGAAGTTACGTGAAAACGGCGGCCATTGATCGTGAACTCGCGGCCATTCCGACAAACAGGCAGCGGTTGCGCCTTCGCGCGGTTGCTGATTTTACCGAGTTGGTCAAAGCGCGACTGACGCTCCTGGTTCTGCTCACGACCGCAGTCGGCTTTTATCTCGGCGCCGAAAGTCCAATCAGTTATTTGCAATTTTTTCATGCTCTATTCGGCACGTCGCTGGCCGCGGCGAGTGCGGCTGCGCTAAATCAATGGTGGGAGCGGAGACCCGATGCGTTGATGCGGCGAACGAAAACGCGACCGATTCCAGCCGGACGAATGCTAGCGCGCGATGCTCTTGTTATCGGCCTGCTGCTGGCGACCACGGGAATTACTTATCTTGCGCTCAGGTGCAATGCACTCGCGGCCGGCCTCGCCTCGCTCACAATTGTTCTCTACATATTTGCTTACACACCGCTGAAACGAATCAGTACCGCAAACACCTTGATCGGCGCGATCCCGGGTGCGATTCCGCCGATGATTGGGTGGGCGGCGGCACGCGGACGTCTCGACGCTGGGGCCTGGAGTTTGTTTGCGATTCTGTTTTTCTGGCAGATGCCGCATTTCTTTGCGCTTGCCTGGATGTATCGGGAGGACTATGCCCGCGCCGGCTTTCAAATGATGTCGAGCGATGACGAGACCGGAGCACGCAGCTCCAGTCAAAGCGTTTTGTTTTGCATGTTGCTTTTGATCGTCGCAGGCGTGCCGGGTTACCTTGGCGTAACAAACGCAATTTATGTTCCAATTGCGTTCGCGCTCGGAGCCGTGTTTATCGCAATGGCGATGCGGTTTCACGGGAAAAGAACGCCGCAACAAGCGCGCGCATTATTCGTCACGTCCATTGTCTATCTGCCGCTTTTGCTCATCGCGCTCGTCGTGACGAAATTATGAAGACGGCGTCCTTGCCGGTGGAACGGGGCTCGTCATTAAGCGCGTTGGCCTGGAAGACAACGTTGATTCTTATCCCGTTTGTTACTGCCGCACTTTTGCTGTGGTTACGTCACATTGAGGTCCGGGCCCTGGCCCAGCGAACGGTTTCCTCCTACGGCACCGTCCCGAGTTTTGAGCTTGTTAATCAGAATGCGCAGCCATTCGGATCCGCGCAGTTAATCGGCAAAATTTGGATCGCCGATTTTATTTTCACGACCTGCCCGGGACCGTGTCCGATGATTAGCACACGAATGAGTGAGTTACAGAAACCTTTGGAAAAAACGGACGTCCATCTCGTTTCCTTTACTGTCGATCCGGAAAAGGACACGCCGGAAGTCCTGCGCGGCTATGCGGAGAAGTTGCATGCCCAATCGGGCCGGTGGGATTTTCTGACCGGCGCTCAGTCCGCCATTTACCATCTCTCGCGCGATGGATTCAAACTGGCGTTCTCAGATGGCAACGAGGAGACTGGAATTTCCGTTCACAGCACGCGAATGGTTTTGGTGGATCGACACGGTGAAATTCGCGGTTACTACGAGGCGACTGAAGCGGATGCAGTCACGAAGCTGCTCGCCGACACGAGCCACTTACTGCGGGAACAGCCCAAATAATTCTGGTCCTGTAGCGGCGCTCTATGAGCGTCGCATTTGTCCATTGGCGGTCGTAGACCGTCGCTACAGGAACGCAGGCCGCCTAGCCGACGGGTTCCAGTCCAGGACCCGGTCCTTCGTCGCACACCATCCGCAGGTAGTCGCGATATTCGTTCTTTGGCAGTCGATCGATCATTGCCGCAAGCTCCGATTGAGTGATGAAGCCCATGCGGAGGGCCACCTCCTCGAGACATGCGATTTTCAATCCCTGTCGATGTTCGATAGTCGCCATGTAGTTGCCGGCCTCAAGCAAACTGGTCTGCGTACCGGTATCGAGCCAGGCCATGCCGCGGCTAAGCAATTTCACGTGCAGCTCCTTGTGCTTGAGGTAAAGCAAGTTCAAATCCGTAATCTCGAGTTCGCCGCGGGCTGAGGGACGTAGCCTCCGGCAATACTCGACCACGCGCTCGTCGTAAACATAAAGCCCCGGCACGGCGAAATGACTTTTCGGCTGCTTCGGTTTTTCTTCGAGGCTGATCGCTTTGCCGTCGGCATTGAACTCAACCACGCCGTAACGTTGCGGATCGCGAACTTGGTATCCGAAGATGCAGGCGCCCCGTTCAATCGCGAGCGCCTCGCGGTAGAAGTCGAGTTTCCCGTAGAAAATATTATCGCCGAGAATGAGTGATGCGCCGGAGTTACCGATGAATTTAGCGCCAATCAAGAAAGCTTGCGCAATTCCCTCCGGCTTCGGTTGTTCCGCGTACTCGATCCGAATGCCAAGGTGCGCGCCATCGCCCAAATAACTGCGAAGCATCGGCACATCTTTGGGTGTCGAGATGAGGAGGACGTCGCGCAAACCGCCAAGCATGAGCGTGGCGAGCGGATAGCAAATCATTGGCTTGTCGTAAACCGGCAGAAGCTGTTTGCAGACGATTTCAGTCAGCGGAAAGAGCCGCGTACCAGCGCCGCCGGCCAGGAGAATGGCTTTCTTGTTCATCTGCTTGTTTTTTGCTTTTCGTCCGCGCGCTCTCGGCTCCAGCGAACCAGTAATTCCGACCATTCCTGCCAAAAACGTGCGTGATTGGTCAAATCGATCCCGATTTTCTCTTCGAGCAAACGGAGCGTTTTTTTTGGGAAGGAAGCAAGAGCTGCCTTGTCGAAGAGAAATGAATTGCCGCGTTCTCGGATCAATTTGCGATCGCTCAGACGTCCGCCCTCACATCGGCGTAATGCCGCTTCGATCCAACTTTGCGGCAATTCTGGTTTCGGCTCGACCGTGGCGCTGACTGTAAGATCGACACTCCCCTGCAAAATGAGCGCGCAGACGAGTGCGCGCGAATTCGTGGCGTGGATGTGCGAAATATTTTTCTCCAGGAGAATCTTGCGTAACGGGAGAGCGAAACGCGCCTGTCGCAGGAAAATCGCGGCCGGCGCGCGATCGTTTTCGCTCGCTCGCTCCTCTTCCAATTTTTGCGCAAGAGCGCGGTTCGTTCGCCATTCTGCTTCGATCGCCATTGCGTCGGGCAAGAAATTCAGCCTGTCGGCCGACTGTTCCATAGCCGGAGTAAAACTTGCAGCGGAATTCAACTCGCAGACGAACGGCACGATGGAGATGTTTCGCTGCTCCATCTCCACAAGCTCGCGCTCGATAAGCGGCAAACTTTTGTCCGGCCAGTGATCGATCAGATAAGCAATCTGGTGCACGGAGTGACGAGCGGGCGATTTGGGTCGCGGGACGAACGACCTCTCGAGAAGGTGAAGAAGTGGCACGACGGTTTTTTTGATTTCAAAATGCTGCTCCATTCGCGCGCGCCCGGCCTGACCGTAACGCAGCCGTCGCGCCGGATCGCGAATCAGTTGTTCGAGCGCGTCAGCCAACGCTAGCGTATCGCCGGACGAAACCAGGAGGCCAGTTTCGTCGTGCACGACCGATTCAGGAATGCCGGCCAGCCGCGTCGAGACCACTGGGCGTGCCGCCGACATTGCCTCCAGGATCACTGTGGGAAAAATGTCGCTGCCACCCTGGCGATCGACTACCGAAGCGAGTGTGAAAATGTCGGTCGCGCGCAATTTTTCGAAAATCGCACCCTGCGATAACGAACCGAGAAGAGCGACTCTAGATGAGAGGTTCAACTTGTCGATCTTGGCCTGAAGATTTTCGCGTAACGGTCCGTCGCCAACGATCTCGCAGGTAAAATCGAGGCCGCGGCGATTCAGTTCCGCGCAGGCCTCGATCAGATATTCGAATCCTTTGAAGGGAACAAGGCGCCCGACACTGAGGATGAGCGGTGCGGGATTTTGTTTCGCCGGAAGCGGAGAGGGGAACCGTTCGAGGTCGATTCCGTTATAAACGCGATGGATTTTCGCAGCCGAATCCGGGCACCGCTGGCAAAGCAGCTCGCGACTGTAATCGGTCTCGGCCGCGATAAACTGCGCAGCCACGCAGATTTCGCGCAGAAGTTCGTCGTTGCCCAGATCGGTCATGAAATCCTGCCCGTGCGCCGTGACGCTGAAGGGGATGCCGGAAATCTCCTTTAGAAACAGGGCGGTGTGCGCGGCGCGATTGGCGAAGTGAACATGAACGTGATCGACGCCGTTCTTCGTGAAAAGGTCGGCGAAGTAAAGCGCATTGCGCGCGCGCTGCCCGGGTTTGAAGCGTGGGCCATATTTCCGCTCGTGAAGATCGACAAGCGCAGCCGGCCATTGGCCGCTGGTCTTCGCTTTTTTTTCTCGAATCCGCAAAATTTGCTGTGGCGGCGCGTAACGGATTGGCGCGCGCAATCGCGAGATGTGCTCGTGACGCAGGCTGGTGAGCGGCGGATAAACCGAGCCGATCTCAAGAGGGACGCCGAGCTTTTCCAAAGCCAGCATCTCCATGTCGCAAAAAGTCTGCGAGATGACCGGGTAACGCGAGTAAAGATAACCGAGTCGCATCGCGCACGATGATTAATCGTGGCGCGCAGAAATAGCAACGGTCGTAGAAGCAGCCAAACCAGTTGAATGCAGGCGGCACACCTGCCGCTGCTAGCTAGGAAAACCGAACATCCTTCCCGGGATCCATCTCGAAATCCAGGGTGAGAGAGTCGGCCGTGTTCGGCTTGATCACTTCTTCCATAAACTTCACATGAACAGGGTCTTCGCGGAAGATGGCGTATTTGTCCATCGATTCGAAGTCAATCGCGATAAAAAACGGCCAGGGTAATTCCGGGTCGACCCGCTTTCCACATTTGATGCTCAAAACCTCCGGGATTTTCAAAAGCTGCATGCGCGTGTTCATCATCATTTCCTCGACGCGAGCGGGAGTGACCTCGGATTTGAGTTTATAGAGGACGATGTGGTGGATCATGGAGGCTAAAGCTATTAGACGGTTCCAGCGGGGGTGCAAGTGGGAATCCGGGGCCGGCGGGCGGGTTTATTCGGTAGTCATTCAGGCTGTGGCACGATAAATAAAGATCGGGCAAGGGGTGGAACAAGCGGAGCGTTCTTTTTTTTCTCACATGAGCGAAGCCGGGATTGCAGGATCGACAATCAGCGGGCGATTGATACGCGCTGTTGGCTGGTTGACGAAGGACGACTGGCTGGTGGTCGGATGGATGTTGGCGGTCAAGCTTTTGCTCTTTGTATTCGGAGCCAAGAGTTACCAGATTCTTGAAGACAAAAGCCTCCGGAGCACCCACGCATGGTTCGAAATCTGGAATCGTTGGGATTCGTTGCATTTCCAGAGACTCGCCCAATTCGGTTACAGCACCACGGACACGCTGAAAGCCTGGTTTTATCCGCTGTTGCCTTGGTTGGTGCGGCTTTTTGGTCATCTCACGGGAGATTATCTAGTTGGCGGATTCATCGTTTCAGGCATCGCCTCAATAGCAGCAGCGGTTCTTCTGCGAAGACTGGTCAATTTAGATTATCCCGCCAGCGTGGCGCGACGTGCAACGTGGTTCTTTTTGATTTTCCCGACGGCATATTTTTTACACATCAACTATACGGAGAGCCTGTTTCTCGCGCTCGGTTTGGGGTCGCTCATGGCAGCGCGCACGGAAAGCTGGTGGCTGGCCGGTGTGCTCGGCGGGCTGGCTTGGATGACGCGCGCGCCCGGCATCATTCTGCTTCCGACCCTTGCCGTAGAAGCGATGCACCAATATTGGCTCGCGCGGCGCTGGAAATGGCAGTGGCTCTGGATCGCGCTCGTCCCCATCGGCTTCGGCGTTTATTTAATGGTTAATTGGCAGGTTACTGGCGATCCATTCGCGTTTTTGCGGATGAGGCGAAAACTGTTTGCGATGTCGACTTCATGGCCGTGGGTCGGAATCCGGGAGGCAATCCGGAACTTCGATCGCACCCCTAACGAAGCGGAAATGGTCGGAGCGCAAGAGCTGTACTTCGTGACACTGAGTTTGATCTGCACGATCGTGAGTTGGATCAAATTGCGGCCGCTTTACGCGATGTGGATGACCGGGAATTGGTTGCTTTTTACCAGCGTGACCTTTATCGCGAGCATGCCGCGTTACACATTGACTCTATTCCCGATTTTCATCCTGTTCGGTTTGGTGGCGAAGAACCGATTCTGGAATGCGGTTATCACTGTCTGGTCGCTTCTCTACCTTGGGCTTTTCGCCAGCCTATTTGTGCGGGGCTGGTGGGCGTTTTGACCGGACTGAGAGAGGTCAGAAGGTAGGGAGAAGAGGAACCTTCTCACTTCTTGAAATCGAGCGCGCCTTTTTTCAGTGCGTAAACGTAGCCCACCATCAAGATCGAAATGAAGCTGAGCATGCTCCAAAAGATGCTGCTGCTCTGGGCGATTGCCTCTTTGTAAACGACGGCCCATGGGTACATGAACACGATCTCGAGATCGAAAAGAATGAAGAGCATCGCCACGAGGTAAAACTTCACGCTGAACCGCGGTTGGCCTGCGCCTTGCGGCAGCATCCCACATTCATACGGACTGTCCTTAAGCGGCGAGCGCGTCCCAGTTTTCCCGACAAGGACACTCACCAGCAGAGCGGAGGCAGCGAATCCGATCGCCACCACAATTTGCAAGAGAACTGGCAAGTATTCTCGCAACATTCGCGTTCCTACGGAAATGCGAAGCGCCTACGCGGATTCGATTATCGTGCGGCTGCCGGGATATGCCCGTTGTGAGGAGCAATCGCATGGGCCAGCGCCGAAGGAAGACCCTTGTATTTCTTGCCATTCTTCTTCACCGCACCGCGCGCGACCAGATTTTGCAGCTTCTCATAAGCACGGAGCCGGAGCATTTCTTCGCCACCGCTGGCCGCGTTCCGCGCCCGCAAATTTTCGTGCACAATATCGAAAAGTTCTTTGAACTCGAACGAGGCTCGCCGGGAGAGCACTGCAACCAGCTCCTCCGTCACGAGATCGGGAATCCGGCGGGAGAATGCATTTTTCTTTAGAATAGCCATAGGGCGAAAAAAATAGCACGTTTTCGCGGGGGTAACAGCTAATTCTCAGTCAATCGCGCTAGTTAGCCCAAATAGTGCCACAATGGCCCAGTCGGCCAGTTTTTGCGAGCCTAATGCCCTCGGTAATAAGTAATGGCCCAATAAACAGCAGGCAATCCGAGACCGATTGCCGCCTGGGTCAACGTGATCGGCCCGATCGATTCCTCAACATAACCGTCGCCCTCATATCTGTGCGACGAAACGATCGGGCTGAGGTGTTTTGATACGATCTCAGGCGGCGGCAATTTGCTCACATCGATGCGTTCGGAAATCGCGGGCATAAAGGCCGCGCTCATCAACAGCATTGGGCGCAGCGTGGCATCGAGTCGCGAATATAAAAGGGGTATGTCGATGTAAGCAAAAAAATCGGTTGGCGCCGGCACTAAGCGCGCGGCGGCTTTGTAGGTTTGGGAGTTTGACAACTCCGAGGTTGAGTCGTCGCGTTTTATCGCGGCTTCTACTGAAACTGAGTCAAGACCAACAACCAGGAGACGGCTCGACAAGGCAATCGTTGGCGTGATCGCAACTACACTCGCTGCTGTCGGCAGAAAAAAATAGCTGACGCCATCTTTCTCGGTTTTTGTCCAGGGAGCATCTTTCTCGAACGCAGGAGTCAATGCGGCGACTATCTTTTTTGCCCGGACCAGATCTTTGACTGGAAGTGTCGCGAGCAGTGACGGCCAGCGCGCCGTCGCCGGCCAGTTCGCCAACGAACCCAATTCGAGTTCGAACGCCGCTTTCCAATCGTCGATGGTCACGCCGTTGCGTGAGGCATCGTCTAAAAATCTCTGCAACCAGCCTGTAAACGGCGTACCCGGTTGATTAAGCGCCGCAAATCTTTCCAGGTTCAGCACTGTCGCGAGGTAAAAAAAAGTGTCCTTGGTTCCTAGGCGAATCGATGATTGGGTAAGCGACGCATTTTCGGTGAGTTTTGGCATGCCGGCAAAAAACACGTCGCGGATTTTGCCATTGTCGAAGCGGGTTGTGCCGCAAACGCTCCGTAGTTGCTCCAGTGTACGTTGGCTCGTGGAGTCTGGCTGACCAAACGCGCCCCGAAGTGCTCCGAGTTTCTCTGCGATCGTCTTCGGCTGAAGATAAAAGAGCACGGCATAACTTGATGGCATATGGGCCATCGCCGCGCGGTATGCCTCGTCGGCCTCCAGGGTTAATTGTCGATCTTTCGCTCGATGATCGGCTCGGTCGAGGAGCGATTTTAATTGAGTTAAGTCGTTCGATACGAAAAACCAATGCCCGTCGTAGGCCGTCGCCAAAGTAAAAGGCGCAGCCGTGATCGTTTCGATCTGGTGCTGTTGGTAGGCGGTTGTTTCACGTTTTGCGTTCGGATTCTTCTCCAGCAGTTTTCCTCTCCATTTGCCGACGATTGCCTCCGCTGCATCCTGGCTTCCCTGACAGCGAAAGCCGCCGACGAATATAGGATTGTTATTGTCGATCGAAGTCAGCGCGAAAAAGGCATCTTTCGGGTCGAGTTGTGCGATCTCCTGCAGGGTTTGAGAAGTCGCGTCTTTTTTCGGAAGCTTAGCCAACGGTTTTCGCAAAAAGTCCTGCACTGCAGCTTCATGGCAGAGCTGGTAAATATCGGAGTCATGCCACTGATCGCGAGTTCGCTTGAAGTCCGGGATGTGCGCAAAGAAAATCGTTGGGCGTGGAAGAAGCGCACCCACGGCTGGCATCGAAGCTTTTCTATAAACCCCCAAGCCATACCGGATCGCCAGGGCCGCGAGCGCGGCAGCGATTATCAAAACGAGAATTCGCCTCATGAGTGTTTGAATTAATCAGGAAAATGATCTCGCACAAACGGTGACCACGGCCGCCATTGTTGCTTATTTGTGTCCTGGGTGGACTTTGTGTGAAGCAGCCTTGTTCAGGCCCGGGGATGAAATTGTCGATGGACAGCTTTCAAGCGCTGTTGATCGACATGGGTATAAACCTGCGTCGTGGAGATATCGGCGTGACCGAGCATTTCCTGGATGATGCGCAAGTCGGCGCCGTTGCTCAGCAAATGCGTCGCAAAACTGTGCCGCAGCAAATGCGGGTAAACATTTTTTTCCAGTCCGGAATGTCGCGAGATTTTTTTCACGATCTGCCAGATGCGCCCTGTGGTTAATTTTGTGCCGCGTTCCGACAGAAAAATATCGTTGCCGCTGCGGCGTTTCACCAGTTTCGGCCGTTCGATCGACAAGTAAGCTGCCAGTGCATCGCAAGCTTTATGGCCCACCGGCACGAGTCGCGTCTTGTTTCCCTTGCCGATCACGCGTAAAATTCGCTCTTCGAAATCCAGATTCTCGAGCCGCGCGTTCGCCAGCTCGGAAATGCGCAGTCCGCTCGCGTAAAGTAATTCGACTATCGCCCGGTCGCGCAATCCGAGAGGAACTTTCGTATCGATGCGCTCGATCAATTGCTCGACTTGCAATTCGTTCAGCGTTTCGGGCAAATAACGTTCGATCCGCGGCAAGGCAAGTCCCTGGGTTGGATCTCGGTCGAGAATGCCTTTGCGCGCGAGAAAGCGAAAGAAAATCTTTAGTGCTACAACGATGAGCTTGATTGAGGAAGCGGAAAGCCCGGCGCGTTTTCGATCGGCGAGATACTCGCTAATGACTGGTAGGGTGACTCCAACGGGATTGTCGATCTTTTTCTTCGCTGTGCACCATTGCGTAAACTCGGTCAGGGAGCGCTGGGTCGAGAGCTGATAATTTTCCGAGAGCCCGCGCTCGACTGCGAGGAAACGGATGAACGCCTCGATCTCCTGCTCCATTCGCGCAAGCTGCGGTCAAACCTTGCTCGTTTCAAGATGTGAAACCTAGAATAGGGACTGCGCCGTTTTAGCGGTTGAAGTGGCAAATGCCCATTCTTTCACGCCCATTGACAAAGGAAGGTGAAATGTTCGATGCTTTATCTGCGATGAATCTGGATTTGAACACTCTCCTCAGGGATTGGCCGCACGAACCGGGTGCAATCAAAGTGCGCAAGATTATTGGGCTCGATGGTCGGGAAAAGTTGCAGCTGCGGATCGATCTCGGCGTGTTGCAGATGGAGATGACCGGGCGACCGGATGGCGCGCGGCCGCAGGGTTGCGAATCGCTCCTGGCTTATCATCAACAGCGGGCGGCGCGGGCAGTGCAACGCGGGGAAAACTACGAGCTCACCCCGGAACAGTGTGCCGAACTCCAACAGGAAGGCATTCAATATTACCATCGCTATCTGAGTTTGTTTCAGATCAACGACTTCGCCGGTGTGGTCCGCGACACGCAACGTAATCTCGAGCTGTTCGATTTTGTCATCGGACATACCGATCGCGAAGAGCTTTCCTGGAGCTTGCAGCAGTTCCGGCCTTATGTGTTGATGATGAACACGCGAGCGAGAGCATCCATTCTTTTGGCAGAGGGAAAGTTTCCCGAAGCAATGCGGGAGATTCAGCGCGGGCGCGACGCGATCGCGGATTTTTTTCAGCGGTCGAATTTTCCGGAACTCGCTGCGAAAAGCTCGGAGATCGCTTTTTTGGACGAATGGCTCGAGGAAGTACGCGCGAAACGTCCGCTCTCGAAACTGGAGATCATGCAGCGCGAAATGGAGACAGCGATTGCAAGTGAACTTT
Organism: Verrucomicrobiota bacterium; assembly: GCA_003219995.1. Lineage (GTDB taxonomy): Bacteria > Verrucomicrobiota > Verrucomicrobiia > Chthoniobacterales > UBA10450 > UBA10450. Next base: position 9,145 of record QHRC01000053.1, on the reverse strand, counting down.
ACGAACGGGCGGCCGAATTACGCGACGCCATCAAGATGCTGAAAACGCAAACATCTGCATAGCGAGGCGCATTCGCGGCGCGACCCAGATGTAAAGCGGATTACTCGTCTTAGTCACAGCGACTGAGGAGTTTTCGGGTGAGAATCAGCCTGTAGCGAGGGCGAAATTCCTCACCACTGAGAAATTCGCAAATTTAAGAGGGATTTACTACTTCACGGGGTTACAGAGGCATGTTTCTAGCTTTTACAATGCGCCGTGCTGGAACACACCCTGTCAGAAGAAGAACATAGCCAGATCGTCCACACGATCGAAATGTTTGAGGCGATTACTCAAACACAGCCCGACGATTATCAATCGCTGGAAATCCTGAGGGAAGCCTACCAAAAGGTGGGAAGGCACGCGGAGTCTTGGCGCGTTTCCCGCAGGCTAGCTGAGGCCTATTTCAACGTCGGCTCGCACACGAACGCAATGCAGGAATGCGAAGCGATTTTAGCAAAGGATCCGAACGCTCCGGATATTCTCGCGATGCTAGGCGAAATCGAAACGAGATTGCAAGCGTCCGGCCAGACGATTGCCACCGCCGCATCGAAAAACGGTTCGACGGAGGAGAGCGATGGCTCTTTGATCGACATCGGCAGCCGCACCGGGAAAGTTGGCAAGCTGGCCAATCTCCATGAGCGAGGTGACGATCATCTCGCGAAATTTTTGGTCGTGCAGCAGCTTTTTGCAGAAGACGAAGTCCATAGCGCGCTTGAGAGCGTCACTCAGTTGAACAAGGATTTGAGCGGACAGGCGCTGGCCGTTTCGTTGCTCGATCATCTTTGCAAAGAAAATGTCGAGCGGCTCGAGGCGGTATTATCAGCCTTAATCGATCGAACGAAATTCGCGTACGTGCCGCTCGAATATTACGATGTCGATCGGCAGATCGCGCCGATGTTGCCAGACTATCTCACGGTTGGACGTCTCTTTGTGCCGTTTGATCTGGTGAGCCGCACGGTCATGGTGGCCTGCTGTAATCCTTTCGATGTTGCTGGGCGCGAAGCGTTGCAGCAGTCGGTTGATTATACGGTGACATGGTACCTGGCGCGACCATCGGCCATCGTCAAGAATTTGCAGTCCATCTATCGTCTCGATACCCGGGTCTGAGCGTTTTTTACATGAGAAGTAAATCTTTCGCGGAACGCATCGCCGATGTCCTGATCGAAGACGGGCTTTTGTTGCCGAATCAGCTCGAGGAAGCCGTCGGCATTCAAAAAACGGAAGGCGGTCGTCTGCTGAAAATTCTGACCGACCGGCAATTTGTCACCGAACAGGACATGGCCTTCAGCATGGGCCGCTGCCTCAACACGCCACCGGTCAATTTGGCGAAGCTGCGTGTGCCGGATGACGTGATGTCGCTCGTGCCGCGCGACATGGCGAAGGCAAACAAGCTCGTCCCGATTGCACGCTTGAACGGAAAACTTTTCGTCGCGATGGCCGATCCGACGAACGTGCTCGCCGTAGACGATCTCAAGCGGCGAGTGCATCTCGAGATCGTGCCGATGATCGCGACTGAACAGGCGGTGAACGATGCTCTGAGTGGCATCCACACTTCCAGCGCTAACATGAGTCAGGTGCTGAAGAAAGTTGCGGAAGAGGCGGTGCAAGCGGGAGAAGTCGAAGTTCACGCCGCCAAACACGAGGAGATCGATCTGGACCGCCTGGCCGCGGATAGCGAGGACGCGCCGGTCATCAAGATCGTCAATCTCATTCTCGTGCAAGCGATGAAGGAAAAGGCGTCCGACATTCACATCGAGCCGTTCCAAAATTCCCTCAAGCTGCGTTACCGCATCGATGGCGAACTGGTTCCGGCGGAGTCGCCGCCAAAGGCGCTGTCGCTTGCCATCACTTCGCGCATCAAAATCCTTGCCGGACTGAACATCGCTGAGCGTCGGCTCCCGCAAGACGGTCGCTTTCGCATCAAGGTCATGGGCAAGGAAGTAGATCTGCGTATCTCGATCTTGCCCACGACGCATGGAGAAAAAATTGTCATCCGCATCCTGGACAAGGCTTCGCTCACGGGCGGCATCGACCAGATGGGCATCGATCAAGACACGCTCGATAAATTTAGAAAAGCCATCGACGCCCCGCACGGGATGATTTTGGTCACCGGACCGACCGGCTCGGGAAAAACGACGACGCTCTACTCAGTTCTCCATGAGCTGAACAGTCCCGAATACAACATCGTCACAGTCGAAGACCCGATCGAATACGAGCTCATGGGCATTAACCAGGTCGCAGCGCGCAGCGATATCGGACTCGATTTTTCCACCGCGCTGCGTTCGATTCTGCGCCAGGACCCGGACATCGTGATGGTCGGTGAAATTCGCGACAACGAAACCGCCGATATCGCGGTCAAGGCCGCACTTACTGGTCACCAGGTTCTGAGCACCTTGCACACGAACGACGCCGCCGGTGCTATCACCCGCCTCGACGATATGGGCATCGAACCATTTCTCATTTCCAGTTCCATTCTCATGACCTGCGCCCAGCGGCTGATCCGGCGGGTGTGTACAAACTGCCGGGAGGAATTTGTCCCCGAGCCCGAGATTTTCGAGCGCCTCGGCATGCAGGAGACAAAGGGAACGGTCTTTTATCGCGGCACCGGGTGCGATCGTTGCAAGGGGCGCGGTTATCTCGGACGGGTTGCAATCGTCGAGGCGCTCCCGGTAAGCGAAGCAATCCGGCGGTTGATTATCAAGCGCGCCTCGGCCGCGATCATTAAGAACCAAGCCATGAGCGAAGGGATGAAAACGTTGCGAATGGTTGGCATTGAAAAAGCCCTCGGGGGCATTACCACGCTCGAGGAAATCTGGCGCGTCACATCGGAGGACCGTTAACGCATGTCGATTCCCTTTCTTGATCTTTTCAAGCGGGCGAGAGCACGTCTATTTTCTACCCCAGGGGATAGTTCGTCTCCGCGCACGGTTGCTCTGCCTGTCACAAAACCGAGCAGTGAACGCTTGAGTAAAACTGTGCTCCCGAACATGACGCGCAAGGTCGCAGCATCCGGTCCTCTCCGGGCCGCGGCCAGCGCTGCTTCGCCGGGAGGAGCGCCCTCCGTGCCTGCGCCGGGCGTGGTTGGTTTCGCTACCGCGCCCATTTCTGCGCGCTCACGTGAATTACCGGCGGCTGTTGCCTTCGCCCTCGAACCAAAAACGGAACGCGCCATCAGACTCCCGTTAACCGACATTCTCGATCAGTTGCCGACCGGTTACATTAAACCGCGAGAGGCATTCGACTCGGATCGACCCATTCTGCTAAAGGCTTCGGATCTCGAGAAGGGGATGGCGAGCGGCAAACCGACTGTTTCGCTGGCTGGCATTTACGAGCAGGCGCCAGAAATTTTTCTAAACAGTGTTTCACCCACCGATTCCACTGTCGTGCCGCTGCCATTCGACAAAGTACTCGCCCAGTTCATAAGTTTGCAGGTTAGATCCGACCAAGTAAGCGACTACGCTGTCCCGCAAGTCGAAACTCCGTTTTTGCAGGTCACTCGCGAAGACACGGAGCGTTTCCGCACAAGTACGTTAGCGGCCCCTCCCAAAATTCCTTTTCATCTTCCACCGAACGGAACGGGTGCGCCCGCCTCTGAGAAAGTTCCAGCCTCAAGCGGGCCGCCCGTTCCAACTCTAGCACCGCCGGCACAAGCGCCCGCGCGGATTCTTTTCAAGGTTACTGCGCCCTGCAACGATGTTCGCCCCAAATTTATCCGCGTCCCGGGAATGGAGCCGGAGCCGCGAACGGCTTTGCCGACCAAACCCGCCGCGGTAAAACAACCCGACGCCAAAGTCGCGTTGGCTCTGACGGCGGTTTTGGAAGAAGTGCCGGCATTCCAGTTAAACGGAAGTCCTTCCGCTGTCCCGGAAGATGTTTGTGTAGAATTTCCAATGTCTTTGATCGAGCCTCAGCTGGCCAGCGGACGGGTGCTGGTTTCTCCGAAGGTTTTGCAAAACGCAATGCCCGAGATTTATCGCGAACTTCTCAAGATCGACCCGGTGGAAACGCCGGTATCGCTGCCATTGCAGGCAATTTTGAAAAATTTGCCCACGACTGTTTTGCGGATGCGCGACGATCAGGAGAAAATCGTACTGAAAGAAACGATTGGGACCCCGTTCTCAATCAAAGGGGATGAAGATGCGAAACGCTTCCAGGGCGCCGAGCATGTTCCAAAAGTTTCCGAACAATCGCCAGAGCAAACGCGAGTCGAAGAAAAGATCGACAAGCAGGGTGAAGACCTGTCCGTCGTAGCCTCGACGAAAGCGGAAAAACTCGACGCCAAGAGCGTCGTCGCTCGCGCCAATGCCCTTCCAGGCGTGGCCGCCTGCGCAATTACATTTACCGATGGTTTAAGTCTCGCGGGGAATCTGCCCGCGGAACTCGCGGCCGACGGGTTGTGCGCAGTGGCGCCGTCGGTCCTGCAAAAGATCGACAAGCACATGGTCGACACCAGGCTCGGTCCGCTCAGGGCGGTGACGCTCCATGCCGGAAAATCGCCGCTCACATTTATAATGCACGGTAACATCTGTTTGGCGGCTCTGCATGCCGGCGACGAACTCAACTCCGAGAGTCGCAATCAACTTGCCGCGATGGTGGAGGAACTTTCACAGACTTACTCGCAACCGGAGCCTACTCATGTCGATCATTAATTACTCTAGCCGCGAGATTCAATTTAAGATCGTCTATTATGGCCCCGCACTTTGCGGAAAGACCACCAACCTCGCTTACATTCATCAGCGAATTAATCCGCAAAACCGCAGCGATCTCATCTCACTGGCCACTGCCTCGGATCGCACCCTGTTTTTCGACTTTCTGCCGCTCAACGCCATTGTGATCAAAGGCTTTGTCACCAAGTTTCAGCTCTACACCGTTCCCGGCCAGGTTATTTATGACGCCACCCGCCAGCTCGTTTTGCGCAGTGTCGATGGCATCGTGTTTGTCGCCGATTCTCAGTGGGAGAAAATGGAAGAGAACGTCGAGAGCTTCAAAAACCTCGCGGAAAATCTCGCCCGACAAAACGTCGCCATTAATGACGTGCCCTGCGTGCTCGAGTATAACAAACGCGATCTGCCCAATGTCGCGCCGGTCAATTACCTGGAGTACGCCTTGAACAACGGGAAAAAGCGTCTCCAAAGTTTCGAAGTCATTTCCGGCACCGGACAAAACGTTTTCGCCGCGCTCAATGCCGTCTCCCAAATTTTGCTCCACAAGTTCAGCGAAGAAAGCGACGTGCAGGAAATAACAGCGCCGCCAGTGGCGCTCCCGGTCGAACCGCCGCTGCCGCAGAGCCAGAGCGCGTCGGTATGAATTCGATTCCGGTCCTGACCATTCAAGATGTCGCCACGCTCGACGGCGTCCTCGGCGATTTCTTGAAAAAAACGGAGGCGGAATTAACCGTCGTTATCGATCGCGGCGGCAACGTCATCTCGCAGTTTGGCGATATGAATGTGATGGACGTCACCATCATCGCCGCGCTTGCCGCCGGTTCATTTGCCGCCACCCGCGAACTGGCGCGCCGCATTGGCGAGGTAGAATTCAACGCTCTTTACCATCAAGGCAACGGCAGCCACATGTTCATGAACTCAGTTGATGATGAGACAATCATGATCACGGTTTTTGGCGCGCCCACCACCGTCGGCCTGGTGGCGTCGCAGCAATTCTAAAATCGCTGCAACGCAATCGCCACGGCCTGGCCTTCGCCGCCGCCGACATTTCCGCCGCCCCCATCTTCGCCGATCAGTAAAACTTGTCCTGCTCGCCGCGCCATAGGCTTGGCGGAGGCGGGAGCGCAGTCGAACGGATCGACATCTACCTCCGCCGCCTTCTAACCTCCGACTTCCCTGGCTCGCCGTAGCCTAAGCAAAGGCGGCTGATCTCTGAACTGGCTGCGCCGCCGGGTTAGGCGTTTGGTTTGCCGATAACGATATCGCCGTAGGTACTATTGACGATTGCTTTCAACTCCGCTTGCTCCGCGGCTGGTACGCTGAACTTGTCGAGCGTCTGCTGGAAATCATCCATGAAGGCCTCCCACTCTTTTGGCGTAATGTTCATGTCACGATGCGAGTCGGCCATCGAGCGTCCGGTGTATTTTTGCGGACCGCCCGTCGCCATCCCGACCATTTCGGTAACCAGATATTTGAAGCCGGCTGGCGGAACCTTGTGGTGCGCTTCGTTCACGGCGGGGTTGGCGTTCAGGCGTGGATCAGTCATGACGCGATCGATAAAATCATCGACCACTGTCGCAATGCTGTAAATTCCGCCCAGGCGGTCATAGAGGGATGGCTGGCTTGGTTGTGCTGACATACGCCGCTCCTGATATGTTTAACAGTTCAGGGTCGGTTAAACAACTACTGGTTTAGATGAGCACGGCGCATCAGCGCGTTCGCTGGCAAACCGGGATCGAGAACCTTGCGCGCGCTTTCAACACCGGCCACCGGCAGCTTGGAAGCATCGAGCAATCCAATCTGAACCAGCACTGAAGCCTGATCCCAGTAAATGTGCTCATGAGACAGTTTCCCGCCTCTAAATCGAACGATCGCGACCAGTGGAACTTCCACAGGCTTTCCTGTGGGAGCGATACCCGGCAACATCCAATCCATTCGGATGCTGTGCGTGAATTTGAAGACCATTTCGTCTACCAACTGATCCTCGCCGATTGTTCGCGAGACAGGCGTCATTTCCGTGTCTGGCGGCATCTGAGGAATGAATCGTTTCGAATAGAACTCCCGCAATTCATCGCGGCCGACACCGCCGGTCAGCACTGGAATGTGATTTACGTAAGCGTCGTCGACCATCGTGGCGAGTGTGTCCTCGGTGTTGCGCGTCGAGAACTCATACTGCACATGCTGCTCCCAGAGTTGGCGTATAGTTTCCTGGGCAGGGCTGAGATTCTTGGTTGCGTCTGTTTCCTCGGGTTTGGCCATGATCTCCAGTTCTGGTTATTTTTCTTCTAGAAATGATACTGAGCCTGTATCGAGACTGTAATAAGCGCCGACCACCTTGAGCTCACCGGAATCAACTTTGGCTTTGAGAAGCGGCGCGGATGAACGCAGCGCTTGCACGACATTCTTTACATTCTCATGCACCGTCGCCTCTAGGTCGCCTTTGGCTGTCGCTTCAACCGCTGGCCGGATCGCTGTGACCAGCGACTGGATATGAGCCGGTGCCTCGGCTTTGGCGGCGATCGTTTCCTTTGCCGCTTTGACGGCGCCGCAGCGCTGATGTCCCAGCACCACGACCAGGCGCACCGCCAGATGATCGAACGCGTACTCGATGCTGCCCAGGCTGTGATCGTCGATCACGTTGCCTGCCACTCGCACGACAAATAGATCGCCGAGCCCTTGATCGAACACGATCTCGGGCGGAACACGCGAGTCGGCGCAGCCAAGAACGAGAGCAAACGGATGCTGGCTTTTTGTCAGCTCTTCGCGCCGCTTTGTCATGTCCGGAAAGATCAGGCTCGCATTTTCATAGCTGTTGGTTGCCAACTGTGTTCTTTCCGCGATCGACTCATGTGGATGCTGCGGATTGCCTCTCGTGTAGCGTTCATTGCCCTCTTTGAGCCGGGACATCGCTTCAGCGGGAGGTACGATCGGCTGGTCAGCGTGAGCCGGATCGCTGGCATAGGCAAACTGGTTGTTGCCAACTATACCAAGCAAGGCCAGGAGGAGTGGAAGGTATGTCTTTGTCATGATGTTCTTTCTTTCCTGTTCCGGTTTAAAATGATTGGATGGTCTGGAAAATGGCTCAACGAAAAACAAGCTCAGCCGCGGCTCCGGCAGGCGCAAGCGGTAGCGGGTTTCGGCACTGTATCTAAAGCTTGTCCTGAGTGTAGTCGAATGGAATCGATATCGAATACATGACGCAAGTGGAGCCATTGGCTTTGTAACCGGGCCACTTTCCTGGCTGTCATACCAGACACGAACCGGAGCATTACCATAGAAACATTTCTTATGACGCGCGGGCCTCAGCGCGCCTGCGTACGATCTACCAGCCCATCGGTCAGAGTCCTGGCCTGCGCCAGCGTGCTGCTGCTGCTGCTGCTGCTGCTGGCCGTCGATGGCCGGGCGGAGAGACCACAACATTTAGAAGATAGCTGCGATACGGTCAATCAGACCCTCGCTCCGCTTATCGCAGTGCTGACGCGAAACGGAAGTGCCGGGAATCATTCCTTGAATCTTGAGGCTTCCATCGTCGACGTCGCCGGTCTGCCTGAACAGATGAAAGGAGCGCACCTTCGCGTCGCATATGAATTTCCCGACAAACTGCTCGTGCAATTTCCATCACTCGACAGCACCGCGACGGTATGCCGCAACCGACAGAGCGTATGGGCCTTTCCGGCCGCAGTGTTTATTCCGCTCGTCGAACGGATCGAGCCCTCGCTATCCACGCAGCCGCTGCCGCCGATAGAGATCGAAGCAAAGAAGGCCGTGTTCCTGCCGGCGCTGCTGGATGTCCACGACGGTGGAAACGTCCGGGTCGCAGACCAAGACTATCGCGTTCTGGACGTGCGACAAATTGCGCTTAAGCGGAATCAGCGAGCGAACGGCTGGCCTGGCCGCCTCTGGATCAGCCCGGCGGATCATCGGCTTGCCCGGCTAGCGCTGCGCTTCTCGACGTGGAGCGTCACTTTGCTGATCGACAAATTGGAACTTGCGCCCACCTTAGCGCCCGAAACGTGGAATCCTACCGTAGAACAACGCGATCAAGTCGCAGCAGTCCCTGGTGAAAAAATCTTTACATTGATCGGTCTGGCGCAACAGATGAGTGTCGGCAGCGGGTGGCTGCTTCGCCTAGTTAGATCTCAGCGCTGCTGGGCGTGAACGACATAAAGTGGGATCCGACTCTTTGTTTCACCGTCGATCTTCAGCTCGAAATAATACTCTCCTGTGCGCTCAAGGTGAAACCCAAGATGCTGCCAAATGTGAATATGCGCTTGGGAGTGATGTTGGTCCGGGATTTTGATCTCGAAGTCTTGTCTGATCGGCGCGAGAACCGCGCGCATATCTGGGTCGCAGAAGTGCATTTCGAGCGCATGGCGACCTTCCTCGCCCAGATCGAACCGCAACTTACAGGCGACAGCGCATAGAGGGTGATCGCATGGGAA